>NZ_JACVTW010000070.1:0-2739 GCF_016624785.1 Kosakonia sp. S42
GAACTCCTCGTTATTGCTCCCCTGACCTTACTGGGTATCGTCTGCAATATGTCGACCGCCCTGGGGATAGTTTCGGGCGTGCTGTGGTTGATTGTCAGGTATCTGAAAAAAGGGCAGGGCTCGTTCTGGTTACTGAATTTCTGTTACTGGTACCTGCCCACCTTTATTTTCAGGGTGACCTTCCGGTCTATTCCTGACTCAGGTTTCCGTCACTGGAGGGCGTGAATAAGTGAAAATGGATATCAAGCGAAGCCGGGATAAATACCTGCGACTCGCCTTTATCGGGATGGGCAGTTTCGCTGTGTTATGTACCACAGCAACGATTCTGAGCAGCGCTCTTGCGTGGCACTTTTACAGCACACAAAGAACCATCACCACGCCCATGTCTTACAACCAGCCTTTCAGCTCCGATGCCTCATCTGCCGATACCGCAGGCATGAATATGTTCGCCACGTCATTCCTGTATCTCAGGCTGAACGTCAGCCCCGAGAACATCGACAGCCAGCAAAAGATGCTGCTCAACTACGTGCCCGCACAGAGCCGCGACGCACTGAAAAAAGCGCTCGATGTGGAAGCTGACCGCATTAAAAAAGGAGGCCTCACCTGGCGTTACGATGTCCGCGCGCTGCGCATGGTCAGTCCCGGCGTGATTGACGCAGACGTCGTACTCCACCCCTCAACCACCAACGGCAATATCACCACCGAACTGAAGGAGCAGGCACGCACTTACCGGCTCCGGATGCGTTATGAGAACGGCATCATCAACCTCGATGAAATGTCCGAACTCATGCCGGTCACCACTAACTGAATCAGGACTGCCCATGAAAAAACGTTTTTCACCGGCAGCTGCTGCTGTGTTAATGGCAACGGTCATGTTCACAGGCGGCCTTCGGGCCGCCACCGGACCCGTCGCCATACCGTTTGAGAATGACGCATCATTCAGCGTTAACCTCAGTAACACCAACCCCAACAAAATCATTATTGACGGGGAACTGGTGACCAGCATCAGCGGGCCTACAGGTGCCTACGACCAGGACCACACTGCCGATGGCGCATTATTGCTCTCGCCACTCGTCGGCCAGAATTTCACGGTATTCATCCAGACTGCCGGCGGCACGGCGCTGAGCCTCAACGTCACACCGAAACCCGGTACGGGTAAGACACTGCATTTCACCCCGCTCAGCGCACCAAAAATCGCCAATGACGATGCTAAAGCGTGGGAAGAAGGGCAGAGCTACGAAAAAACTCTCGTCAGCCTCTCCCGTACCATCGCCCTCGGCGATGTACCGGAAGGATATAAAGCGTTACCCGTCAGCCGCATGCCGGCCTATAACCCGGCCGTCACCGTCAGGCTGACCCCGGAGCAACAGTTCACCGGCTCCCACCTTCGCGTTGTGAGGTTTCGCATGACAAACCCCGGCGTGGTCACCACGCAGCTGCGCGAGCGTGACTTCTGGCGCAAGGGCGTCCGGGCCGTGATGCTGTCGCAGAATCAGCTTTACGCGAACGGGGAAGGGTATGTGTGGGTGGTGTTCTCGTATGACGGAGAGCCGCGCGCATGAACCTGAATGTGAAAACCCGCCGCACACAGCTCGCCATCCTCATCGGCGTCCTGGCCGCTGCCGGCGTCACCACTGCCCTGGTGCTGACCTTCGGCACCGAAGATAACAAAGCACAGCAGGCGCAGAACGCGCCCGCGCCCAACATGACCGGCGTCGTCACCGCCACCTTTGACGAGCAGGTCAACCAGTCCGCGATGGCACAACAGCAGGCCAGAACGTCCGCGCTCGAAGCGCAGCTGGCCCAGCTCTCGCAGTCATTCGAACAGAGCAAAACCACTTTCAGCCAGCAACTGCAGAAGAAGGACGCGGAAATCCAGCGCCTCAGCGAGCAGATGCAGACGAAGCCGGGTGCCACCGGCAGCAACGAACAACCCTCCGGACAGCAAACACCACCTGCTGCCGCAGACGGCACACCACTGCCGGGTCCCGTTGCTGCCGGTCAGGCCAGACTCCCCCAGTACACTGTAACCCCTGCGACAGGCATACCGGCCGCCACCGGTCCCGCCAGTACGCAGGGCGCCGGATTCTATCCGGGCGGCAGTGGTAATCGCATGAGCGGGGGAATGCAGAAAACGTCATTCAGTTACGAAAGCCTGAAAAAGAAAGCCACAAAGCTGCCCTGGATATCGTCCGGCTCCTTCTCGGAAGCCGTGCTGATTGAAGGTGTTGACGCCAACGCCAGCGTCACCGGTCAGCAGGACTCCAGACCGGTGACCATCCGCCTGCTGGGCAAAACCACCATGCCGAACAACAAACAGTACGACCTGAACGGCTGCTTTATCGTGGGTGAGGCATGGGGGGATATCTCCAGTGAGCGCGGCAACGTGCGGACACGCTCCATCGCCTGCAACCTGAAAAACGGTAAGGATATCGACATGGAATTCGAAGGCCATGTCAGCTGGCAGGGCAAGTATGGCATCAAGGGCACACCCGTCATGCGTAACGGCAAAATCATCGGGTATGCCGGCGCGGCCGGGTTCCTGTCAGGGATTGGCGAGGGCGTCAAGTCAGCTGCCACGCCATCTGTCGGACTGGGGGCAACCGCGAGCGTCAGCGCCGGGGATGTGTTAGGGCAGGGGCTGGGTGGCGGGGGCAGCAAAGCAGCTGAAACGCTGAGCCAGTACTGGATTAAGCGCGCCGAGCAGTATCACCCCATCATCGATATCGGGGCGGGTAA
>NZ_JACVTW010000071.1:0-2697 GCF_016624785.1 Kosakonia sp. S42
TGACCTGAAGTTATGCGCAAGAACCCATCCGCCGGTGTAAACGCAGACGCATGGATCATTAAGCAGATCCGATCGCATAATATTAAAATTTTTCAGCTTACCGTAATGCGAACTGTTTATCTGCATCCCGCATACATCCTCCGAACCGTCATTGTTCGCCTTATTAACCGCAGCGGGCCTGAGTCGACTTTCTTTGATTGAAATTGACATCAGCAGCAGCGGGTCGATTTGGTAATCCCGCCCGGCCTGGTCGAAACACATTTGCGGTGCTGCGCTGCAGGACATTGAGACGCAGAGCAGAATGAGACCGAGTTTATTCATATTTATAACCTTTGCGTTTTGCGCGCGTGGAATGTCGCTGGAGCAGCGCAATAAAAAATACCCCCGCCGATCATTTAAATCAATACCCGCTCTTACAAACGCGCAGAGAGCGCTGCGGGTACGTGCCCGGAGTCAGTCTCTGATATTAAAGATGCTCTGGTGTCGCTTATTATTGGCCGCTCTTTGCAAACATATAAAACATGACACCCCACGCAAGACTTCGTCTTGCAGATTTTTCCTTTGGAATCAGGTTGTTGTTCTGATTATTTTGTGCGGTATTTGAAATATAACAAAAAAGGTGTGTTATTCCCCACACATAACAGTGCCGTAACCGGCCACACAGCAGTGCCGGAACAGCACACCTGTTGGTGCCGCTGGCGGCACTGTAAGGTGGCCGAAAGGTGTGTACTACGTATATTCAGGAAGTTATAAAGCATATTTGGTTATACAGTGCCGGATTAACACACCATGCAGTGCCGCATGCGAACACCTGTATAAACGTAATTTTTCATTGACAGGTGCCGGATTAGCACACCATATTACGCAAAATCATCCAGACTCATTTTTTAAAATTCTTTCGCTTACAGTGCTGCTTCCGGCACTGTTTGAACAGGACGGAAAATTAATGCCGCGTAAAAATATCTACTTTAAAGATAAAATCGATCGCGAGATTGAAGGTATTCTCGAAATTGAAAGACAGAAGGGCGCAACAAGCAGCGATGTGAGCTATTCCAATCAGGTCAATGAACTCGTTCGCCTGGGTATCATGGTATATAAATCGCGGGAAGAGCCTGCCAGTTTCGATCTCGAAGGGTATCGTCGGGATTTAATAAAAAAAGCCAGCGGCGCCAGGGAAGGGACTATGATACTGATGACAATGATTACAGAAATGTATCTGAATTCTAAAGGTATAAGCCCGGAAGGTAAGCTGGAAGAGCTGCTCAGCCAGAATTTTACGGCAATGAACAATGCTGAGGACGAGGCCGAATCTCACCACTTCATATCTGAAGAAGAATAACAATCTGGCCGGCAATGCTGCCAGCCAGACCCGTCACGGTTACTCCGGTTTATTCCACGGAAGCGGCACATCCTCCGCTTCCGATAATTTCTCCCTGAGATACCACTCAAATGACATGCACAGCACTTTAAGCGCCTGCGCATCCTCGTTCTGGTCGAGAAGACGCTGAGTTAAATAACCCATAGAATTCATTAACCTTGTCAGCATTTCATCATTCAGGCTGCGTTTATGAACCCGCGCCATAATTCTTATTTCAGAGGCAAGATTTTCAGGAATACGCATGCTGTAGCCTGACGTCTTTCCGGGAATTAAGACCCGCACACCTTCACGCCACATCCAGGCAGGCTCATCACGCGCCTTTTCCTTTCTGTTTTCATTTTCAGCTTCATTACCATTTCTTAATAAATCGTACAGCCACTCTTCAAACTTCACTGCCAGAGAAATTAGCCTTTCCCCCTCAACCGTTTTAATAACAGGTACATGCGGCTGATAATTCAGTGAAATAAGTAACCGCGCTATAATTTCATCGTTAACACTCCTCTCACTAATTCGTGCACATACCCGCAGTTCCATCAGCAGATTGTCCGGCGCACGCAGCCGCCACTCCACTGTTTCGCCCGCTGTGAACTTCCGTGGGCGGCCACGCTTTTCCCACAGGTTCTCTTTTACTTTCATATTCATAGATCCCTGACATCACAGGCGTCATACCTGCATGACTCAGGATATGTTGCGCCGGTAGTCAGATAATTCCTAATGATGTTGAAAAGTGTGATATATCTCACAGTTTTTTTTTTTTTAGGGTCATGAGATACTTATGCCCGCGTAAACAAGCACTTACGCAAACACACTTTGTTTACTTCCGGAGAAACAAGCATGTTCACTGAGGACAATGCCCTTAAGGTCACAAAGGGATGGGCGGTAGCGTCTTTATTTCGCAAAGCCCGTGAAAATATTCAGATGAGAAAGTATTTAAAAAACGGAGGATTAATCCTTCTTTCTCTTCTGGCCTGCAATTACGCATTTGCGGGCAGCACTGATTTACTGGCGTCACAGTCTTCTACCGTTTCCAGCACTTTCGGTCACGGGTCGTCTCTTGAGAGATACTTCTACTACGCGGAAATCTTTATCGCTTTATTCCTGTACATTAAAGCCCGCTCCCCACTGGTATTTCTCGGTCTCGTCATCGTCATTATTTTTACCCGCATGGGCTTTGCCATCGCAGGCTAAAAATGAACGGGGAAGATGATAAATATTACTTCCCGGAAACCCTCAATCAGCAGGCCCGATTCTTCGGTCTCCCCCTCGACGAACTCCTCGTTATTGCTCCCCTGACCTTACTGGGTATCGTCTGCAATATG
>NZ_JACVTW010000072.1:0-2212 GCF_016624785.1 Kosakonia sp. S42
TCGGATCTTACGCATAGCGATCTCCTCAGGGGACATAATCAGTATGCCGGAAGATCTCTAAAAGTGAATGGTTCGTTTAAGCGGGATACTTACATCCAAGTAACCACATCACTTCAACGTTCCGGCGGGCCTCTTTTCAAATCTGCAGGAGGTTTGATTTTTGGAGGGAGACTGTGGGGATTTATGTCCGAGACACAGTCACGTTTTTTCAGCGTTGCCAGCAAGCTTTTCAAACTTAATGCATTGGGTTGAAACGTTCCCGGTGCGCGGTCTGCGCCAGCTGCATTCAGGTGAGATGTGTTTAGGTATTCTCAAGGACGGTTCGGCACTCTGTGCCTTCGGCTGCTGTCTGGTCAAATGTCACCATCGGAATTCAGAGCCGGTACACAAGTTAATCTTCTTTGCCGCACGATAAAATGTGTCAGATAACTGTAAATTGTGTGTTTCATTTCGCCTTCTTCTCAAATCACCGGAACATTGGCATGTGAACGCCCGAGGGCACCGCTCTCAGGTCATAGCGGCTTTGGCAGTTGCGGCACGCAACGTATCGCAGCGGGGAGAACAGACTCAAGCCACGGACAGGAAATGTTTTTTGTATACCGCCACGGGATGGCGTCACCACAAAATATCCGGTCAGGGCTGCGCCCGACACCTTAGCATTGGTATTTACACTTTATATAAAATTCAAATAACAATAAAATTTTTACTCATATATCTTGTGTATTTTTATTTATTCCTATGATAAGACTAGAAGGTGATTCTTTTAATTTATCTTCATTGTGTTGCGTGCTATCGCCCATCAATTTTAATAGTGTTTCACATAAATTTTTGAATTCCGAACCCTCGCCCTGCAATCGATCGACAAGCCCTATAGTCCCCTTTTCTTTACTTCCAAATAGATAGTCTTTATTAATGGATCCAGTCAACGTTCCATTGACTCTATCAAAAGCGATCCAGCTAGCAAGGTTGTTTACTTCACTATATTCAGGTGTTGGCCATCCCATTGATTTAAGATAGGATTTATTGTTTTCACTCAAACAGTCGGCAACATTAAAAGTTGTGTATTCCTGCCCTGATGGGAATACACCTTTTTTAAATAAAGGTTTGAAATTGCTATCATTTATTGAATTTTCACCCACGGTAGGAATGTTATCTTTTACTTTTTCTACCTTTTTCTGTTGTGCTTTTTCTAAAATTTCTGAAAATAATGTATTTTTATTTTTTTTATTTGTTTCAAGATAACCAGAATTAAGGCCACCGATATTTGATATAAGCATATTATTCTCCAAATATAATTAAGTAACCGATCAAAATGAGTGGCCAGTTACGATCTTACTTAGCTGTAAAAAACGGTGCAATCATAACCATCGATATAGGGAGGCTTAAAGATTCCTCCGGTAATATTCCCCACCTTCATCGCCAGAACCAGCTGACAATTAGCTGGGTAATTTTTTTCCAGAGGTATTTATTGTATTATTACCTGATGCCGTAATATCAGCTGTTGCTAACTGGGCGCCGGAAGCGTTGCGGATAATTAAAATAACACTAATCTGACTTATCCACCCACCAAACCTACTCCGATCATAATTATATTTTATATGATCAACAATACCTGATGGGGTACTGCCCAGAGGCGTCAGAACAGAATTAATTGCCCATATTCCTCCCTGTGTTGGATGTGGACCAGGCCCAGAACGATACCAGCTTTTAATGCTGCATTTGACTGGGGCCGATTCACCTCATTTTCTGCTTCGATATGTTGTTTAATTAGCTCGGCTAGCGCTGCATCCTCCTGACCCGGTAATGTTTTAACAAAGGCTACCTCATGGGTGTTGCTGTCAGCGGTGGCCGGAGGAAGAATTAATTTACTCATTTTCAGTGACTCCATTGATTTATCGAAAGAACCTGAATTTGTCATGAGGATATAGCACATACCACTATCTTCGCCGTGAATTTTTTTGTCAATACGGAATTATGTCTGTATTCACAACTACAAAAAAACGTGCGTTATATGTTGCTCCGTTCCGGAATGTTGTCATATCAGCTTGGTAAAAAAACACCATGAGACAACTGATAGTCCTGCCACTCTGGATAACATTGAGACCGTTTTTGAGGGCTTTACGATGGTTGCTTACGGTACCCTTTCGGCCAAATTGGATTGGCCCCTATATTTCCATACACTTTTTATCACTTAACCCATATATGGACGCAC
>NZ_JACVTW010000073.1:0-2123 GCF_016624785.1 Kosakonia sp. S42
GGCCCGCATTTATCCTGCCCGGCCCGCAATCCATTTCGTCGGGCTCACAATAACTGCAAATCAACATCGTCATATCGGCAAACCGACCGCCAGCATTCTGTCACGCAGTTCAGTTGTGCGGGCCGGATCCAGTTGATTGTTGAACAATGCCCTGATTTCAGCAGGTTTTGCGTCAAACTGCTCCACCATATCCTTTAGCCGGTAACCATGTCGCGTGAGTGTCGGCTCAAGGTCATCCATCTGGCGTGAAAGCACGGACTCAATCAGCGTGGCGGTGATCGGTTTTTCCCCGGTCTGGTATCCTGCTTCCATTGCCAGCGTCAGGTGCAACTGTACCTGCAGCGATGTACGCAGTTTCATTGCCAGCAGATTTCCGGATCATTATGTCTGTTTTCCCATAGACTGATCGGAATGGGTTTCATGCCGAAAGGGCTTCGTGAGCTGGTTCCCCCCGTCTGGTGGGGAGCGACAAGAATATCAGCGCCCAGCGATGCCGTTAACGCGCATTTTCGACGAGATTATTGTCCCAGCAGATAAGAACGCCAATGCGTACCCCCCAGGGCGTATCAAAAACAGTAAAATCGTTACCGCGAGCAATATCGGGATGCCCAAAAGCATGTAACTTCCTGTGTATATGGCGCTTACCATCCGGCATACAGATGGCATAGGCATTATACAACTGCCCGTCGCTTCCCTTTTCTATAAAACCTGCGCTTATTGCCATCTGATATTTTCCAGCCAGAGTGGCGATCCGCGACAACGATGGACTCTCATCACCCCGTTCGGAAAGAGCATCAACTTCTTCACTGCTGAGATCCGGCACATGCCAGTATCCGGTAATGCACATTTCAGGGAATACAAGAAGCTTTACATCTTCCCGGGAGGCCTGAAAAATGAAATTTTCCATGACCGATAAATTGTACTGCTTGTCCCCGGCCCGGTGGCAAAACTGTACTGTGGCGGCACGAATGTATTTTCCCATCATATCTCTCCTCATCTGACGATTCGGACACTATTCCACCAGAGAAAGATTAACTATGTATAATCACGATTTCTCCCCAACTGATAACCAGACGGAATGGATATAAAGTTACTGCGTGCCTTTGTCACCCTCTCGCAACTGGGGTGGTATCACTCGGCCGCTGAAAAACTGTGTATAACTCAACCGGCACTGACCAAGCAGATACAGACGCTAGAGTCCCTTTCCGGAGTTACGCTGTTTCAGCGTGGCCGTCATGGCGCGAAACTGACCGTTGCAGGAGAACAGCTACTCCGGGGGGCCTCTGAGGTACTGGAACGCTATGATAATTTCTGTGCCGAAGTGATCGGTATTCAGAAAGGAAAGACAGGTAAGCTGACTGTGGGCTTTGGTATCTCATCATTCCGTCTGGCTCCCGAGAGGGTTGCAGCTTTCCGCAGTCTGTATCCGGACGTGCGGGTATCCCTGAATGATATGCCCTCTGCAGTACAGTTCCGGCTGTTAATAGAAGGGCAACTTCAGACCGGATTTGTACGACTTCCGGCCCCTGAGCAACTGGAGAGTAAAATACTGGCAGAAGAACAACTGGTTCTTGCAGTGGCTCAGGAACACGATACTGGCTCAGTCAGTGCGACAGGGTTGCTCAGTCTGAGTCAGCTTCTGCAGCTATCCCGGGACCGGGGAGAGGGGCTGTCGGCACAGACTGAGCTTTTTCTCTCAGGACATCATCTCACTCCCCGGACAGTTTCGGCAGCAGATGACATTCAGACCCTGCTGGCGCTTGTTGCCGCCAGAGATGGTGTGGCATTACTGCCAGCTGGGGTTATTCATATTCTTCTCGCCGGCGTCAGGCTTGTGGCACTTGAAGGCGAACATACAACCTGGCAGACAGGAATAGCCTGGAATCCACAGATAAAAGACCCCCTCAGGGATAATTTCATAAAAATGGTGTCGGTATAATAAGAAGGGGCTTCGGAGATTCTGTAAATTTTATCTTAACGATTAAGAACATATCAAACAAAACCGTACATCAGATTTTTAAATCTACGGAAAATCTCTCACCCAGTAAAACTCAAATTTCATTTTCAATTAATGTGAGCCCGACGAAATGGATTGCGGGCCGGGCAGGATAAATGCGGGCCCA
>NZ_JACVTW010000074.1:0-1499 GCF_016624785.1 Kosakonia sp. S42
CATTGCCGGATGGCGCTGGCGCTTATCCGGCCTACGCCGTTCCAGCGGGCTCTATTTTGGTAGGCCGGATAAGGCGTAGCCGCCATCCGGCATGTGATCCCGTCACCATTTTCGGATAGCGTGAAAGCACGTATGCTGCCAAAAATGTTAAATACGTCGATAAAAACACATTTATTAAACATGTCATCGTGACAGGTTGATTGCATCGACATATTATCAGCATATGTCGATAAAAATGGATTTTGTAAACATATGAGCTGGGATCCGACCATACCCTTTAACGCTTTACCGATGCTGCCGCCCAACGTGGAGGAGATTGAGACCCGCAAGGTGCTTAAGGCCTGCATAACTGCACGTGCCGCTCTGGCAGAGTTGAAAACGGCAGGGGAGTTAATTCCCGATCAAGGTTTATTGATTAACCTCCTCCCTCTGCTTGAAGCCAAAGACTCCTCGCGCATCGAAAATATCGTCACCACCAGCGATCAGCTCTTCCAGTATGCCGATCAGGCCGAGAACGCCGATCCCGCAACAAAAGAGGCGTTACGTTACCGGACCGCATTGCACGATGGCTTTACTTACCTAAGCAGCTACCCGTTGTGTACTAACACTGCCATCGCCATTTGCACCACGCTGCGCGGCGTAGAAACGGATATTCGTAAAACCCCCGGAACGGTATTGCGCGATCAGAACAGTGATGTGGTTTATACCCCGCCGGTAGGTGAAGCGGCTATTCGCGATCTGCTGGGGAATTGGGAACGTTTCATCCATGCCGATGATGACCTGGATCCGCTGATAAAAATGGCGATTTCACACTACCAATTTGAGTGTATTCACCCCTTTCCGGACGGGAATGGCAGAACAGGCCGAATCCTGAATATTTTGTACCTGATCCAGAGTGAATTGCTCTCGCTGCCCATCCTTTACCTCTCCCGGTTTATCCTGGAAAGGCGCGATCACTACTACACGCTCCTGCGTGACGTGACCGCCGAAGGTCGGTGGGAGGCGTGGATCTTATTTATGCTGGAAGCGATAGAAAACACCGCGCGCTGGACCAAGAAAAAAATCGCCATCATTCGTGAACTGATGGTGGATACGACACAATTTGTGCGTGAACGACTGCCAAAAATCTATACCCATGAGTTGATGCAAATACTTTTTGCACAGCCCTATTGTCGGATAGATAACCTTGTAAAAGGGCAAGTGGCTAAGCGCCAGACTGCATCGCTCTATCTTAAGCAGCTGGCAAATATAGGCGTGCTGGAGGAGATGAGCGTGGGTCGCGAAAAGCTCTACCTCAATACCCGATTGCTGCAGGAGTTAGGCAACTAATTGCCGCGAGTCAGCTCTCTCACGCTGTTCTCCTGCCGGATGGCGCGTTACACGCTTATCCGGCCTACCAAAACGCGCCTACAGCGACACCGGTGTAGCTTTTATCTGCGGTTTCACAACGAGGGGTTGTGTCCCCGCTGAAATCGGCGAACCGAAGCGTGAATGACAAG
>NZ_JACVTW010000075.1:0-1403 GCF_016624785.1 Kosakonia sp. S42
TAACCATCAACGAGGAGAAAACCAGAATGCACACACAAAACGTCAACATCAAAACCGCCGCTCAGGAATCTACCAGAAAGATGGGGGGCGAAACCGCGTCGCTCACCATCCTGATCGCTGAAAACGAATCCGGCACGACTGTCCCGGATTCTGAATGGGATGTGATGGCGTTCAGTTCGCTCGCGGAGCTGACGAAAATGCGCCGTCGCAGCCCGGAGAAAATGAAAGGCCGCTACCACTATGCACTCAGTGGCGGCGTGGATAAGCAATTTCGCCACGTTCACCTGGTGGAAGCTGACCACTTCAGACAATTCGCCCGCGAAATTAAGCGCCAGGGCTTCAGCATTTAACACGGTGCCGCCCTGACGGGCGGCAGATAAACACGAAATGGCGGCTACAGGCCGCCACCAGGAGGAAAAATATCAGCACCTGAAGCAGCACTCAGACCCACCGAAATGGCCTTCTTTCAGGTATCGCGCTCGCGCATCTGGGCTTACGCCGTGCAGTCAGGCGGGGAATGGCGTTCGACGTTCGGCGGCCAGACCCTGGCGCAGATGCGCGAGGAGATGCCCGATATGGAGCTGATCCCCACCGTGGATGCACTGAAACGCGAGAATGACGGTTACCGGCAGCCCTGGCATGAAATCAGCGAGGCGCGGTACATCGACCAGCTGGAGGTGCTGCCGCCGATGGACTGGCACCGCAGCGGTGAGTGTGAGTCGTTCAGGTCTTCGGAACGGTATGGCGGGGATGTGACCAGCATTTTTGCCCGCTTCCGTGGGCGCTTCTTTGAGTGCCGCGATCTGGACACGCTGACGCCGGAGCAGATCAGAGAGAGTCTCGTCAGCACGTTTTTTGCCGGGGAGTCAGCGAATTCCGGGCATTAAAAAAGCAGGGCTAAGCCCTGCTTAATCAACGGGCAGCACGGACCAGGTGCCGCCCTTATCAAAAACCAGATGGAGGATGCAATTCCATGATATTTGACCCGCAAACTGTCGCACAGGCGACGGCATTTGTAAATGCTCTGCGCGCAGGAAAACCCGCGCACATCCCCGCCATGCCGTTCGGGCGCTGGCAGGAGTTCATGACCACGGTTCATTCCGGTCTGGGGGCGTCGGCGGACGCAGATAATGGCAGCAGCGTTTATCCGGCGCTGGGTCTGGCATAAGGGAGGCGGCCACCCCTGCGGGGGTGGCCTGCCACACAGAGGGAGAATAACGATGAAAGTTAACCTGACTGATACTGCCCCGGAGCGCACTGCGGCTGAAACTGTCCCGGCGACTGAGCTGGGAGCGCTGGCGGCGCAGCTGCCGATCGCAGAATTCCCGGTGGTGATACACGTCAACCGACAGCGCGCCGCCCTGGCCGCCGAAGCGCTGTGGCTGTTCGCGCAACGCACCGGC
>NZ_JACVTW010000076.1:0-1361 GCF_016624785.1 Kosakonia sp. S42
CAGCGCAGCCTGCTGGGTGCGTCCCAGAACCGTTTCGAATCCACCATCACTAACCTGAACAACACCGTGAGCAACCTGTCGTCTGCCCGCAGCCGTATTCAGGACTCCGACTATGCGACCGAAGTGTCGAACATGTCCCGCGCGCAGATCCTGCAGCAGGCTGGTTCTTCCGTGCTGGCGCAGGCCAACCAGGTTCCGCAGACCATGCTGTCCCTGCTGCGTTAATTCGCAGAATAAAGTTGTACAAAAGAGCGCCGCTTGTCGGCGCTTTTTTTATTTTATGAACTGCGTTTTTTTTAGACAGAAATTGCTCAAAAAACATAAAAAACACTAAAGAGTTCGCAGACCCCGTCGATAACAATTATGACGGTGATGAAGCCGCTGGCGCTTACCGGAATATAAATTTCTCACTGAAGGATAACTATCATGGCTGTTATCAATACCAATACCCTGTCTCTGATGACTCAGAACAACCTGACTAAATCTCAGTCTTCTCTGGGCACCTCTATTGAGCGTCTCTCTTCCGGTCTGCGTATCAACAGTGCAAAAGATGATGCTGCTGGTCAGGCGATCGCCAACCGCTTTACGTCCAACATCAACGGCCTGTCCGTTGCAGCACGTAACGCCAACGACGGTATTTCTCTCTCCCAGACCGCTGAAGGCGCGCTGGGCGAAATCAACAACAACCTGCAGCGTATCCGTGACCTGACCGTTCAGGCACAGAACAGCTCCAACTCCGCGTCTGACATCGACTCCATCCAGGCTGAAGTTAACCAGCGTATGGAAGAAGTGAACCGCGTAACCAACCAGACCGACTTCAACGGCATCAAAGTGCTGAACACCGGTTCCGGCACCAGCACCTATAACTTCCAGGTCGGCGCGAAAGACGGCGAGAAGATCGGTATCGACATCAGCTCCAGCGACAGCTACAACCTGGCTGCCGCGGGCTCTTCCGGTACTGCACTGAACACCAAAGCCATGGCTTCCGGTGACACCGTTAACGGTACCCAGCGCCAGACTCAGGCTGTTGGCTTCGACGTTCTGAACGGTAAAGTGACCGGCGGCGCGAGCGGTTCTGCTTCCGGTACCACTCCGCTGGCAGATATCGATGCGGCAATCAAGTCTGTTGACTCTCAGCGCAGCCTGCTGGGTGCGTCCCAGAACCGTTTCGAATCCACCATCACTAACCTGAACAACACCGTGAGCAACCTGTCGTCTGCCCGCAGCCGTATTCAGGACTCCGACTATGCGACCGAAGTGTCGAACATGTCCCGCGCGCAGATCCTGCAGCAGGCTGGTTCTTCCGTGCTGGCGCAGGCCAACCAGGTTCCGCAGACCATGCTGTCCCTGCTGCGTTAATT
>NZ_JACVTW010000077.1:0-1356 GCF_016624785.1 Kosakonia sp. S42
TGATCTGCGCCCCAGATCTTGGACAACCCTATGCAGCTTGCCTTAGCCTATATTGCACAGGGCTAAGGCCTCCAAGTTTTTCCTTTATCCTCAATTGGTTATAATAACCAATGTAACTAATGATGTCTCGCTTTAAGTCATCCACATTTTTATATTCATTGAGGTAATAACATTCTGATTTCAATGTCCCAAAAAAGCTCTCTATAACCGCATTATCAAGACAATTTCCCCGCCGAGACATACTCTGAACGATGCCGTTATCCTTTAACCATCGTTGCCACCGTGACATCTGATATTGCCATCCTTGATCGCTATGCAATATTGGATGATCATCTTTCGCCAGCTGTTTCAGCGCATCAGTAAGCATGGTCTGCACCATTGTAGGCAGAGGGCGGGTAGCAAGGCTATAAGCAATGATCTCTCCATTATAAAGATCCATGATGGGCGACAAATACAGCTTCTTGCCATTCACCTTAAACTCGGTGACATCTGTAACCCACTTCTCGTTAGGGCGTAGTGCGTCAAACTGACGTTTCAGGATATTATCGCAAATACGTCCCTGTTCGCCTTTATATGAGCGGTACTTTTTGACGCGGATCAGACTGCTGATACCCAGTCCCTTCATTAGTTTTCTGACGGTTTTGCCATTAAGTAAAACCCCCTCGTTACGACAGGCAAGTCTGATGCGTCTGTAGCCATAGCGACCTTTGTGCTGGTGATAAATTTTCAGCACAAGTGCCCTGGCAGACTGATATCGGTCCGGGGCCTCTGGACGTTTGACATGATAATAGAATGTGCTCCGGGGTAGCCCTGCAACAATTAATAATCGGGATAATGACCACTCCTGCCTTAGTTCATTAACAATGCTCACTTTTTCTTGTGTGTTGAGCATGTTTTCTGCTGAACCAAGGCCTCCAGCTTTTTTAAATAGGCATTCTCGACTCTGAGCTGTTCAAGTTCCTCTCGCTCATCTTCGGTTAATGCTGGCTGTGCTGGGGCCGGAATGACGCTTTTATCAGGCACAGTGATGAGCTTTTTATTTTTTCGAATGAAAGCATCCTCGCCATATTTTCTATATTTTTCAAGCCAGGTGCATACAGTACCAAAGCCCGGCACCCCATGTCTTACCGCAGTTTCACGAACAGAAAAACACTCATCCACGACTTCTTTTACTACCATAAGTTTGAAATCAGCAGAGTAGCTCCCCTTTTTACCTGTAAGTATGCCTATCCCATGCTCCCGATAGGCATAAGCCCACTTTCTTACCGTGCAGGGGCTGATGTTGTACATCCTGGCGACAGATTTCAGACTCAGCTCATCCTGCAGGTATTTCTCTGCAACTTCCTGTTTGAACTT
>NZ_JACVTW010000078.1:0-1280 GCF_016624785.1 Kosakonia sp. S42
CCACCGGCTGAATATGAAAACCTATATTATCAACGGCTCAGAAGTGTCTAGATTATCCGTGGCGATTCATTGTGTTAACACCAAGCGATTCTGTCGTAGTCGCAAATTACCAAGAGAAATTGACGGTTAATTAGTAACCGTGTTCTTTGAATGTTTTGTTTGTACATTCGAGGAACGCTAAGGATGATCACGTTGAACTCCAAAGCCCAATTGACCGTGGATGTCATTGCAAAAGTGACTGAGCATAAAATCACTATTGCCAATGCCGCTAAGCTCCTCAATAAATCCAGACGTACCATTGAACGCTATCTCCAGCGCTATCGAGATAAGGGACTTCAGTTTGTTGTTCATGGCAACGCCGGGAGTAAACCGGCGAATAAAACGCCGGATATTTTAAAACAGCAAGTTCAGGCGCTTATCCGTGAAAAATACTATGACCTGAATTTGCAGCATCTCGCTGAAATGCTGCAAACCAATGAACACATCGTTGTGAAGCGTGAAACACTGAGAAAATGGGCACACGATATTCATCATGTAAAACACGCAAAGCGCAGGCGAAGTTGGGTCCACAAACTCAGGGAGCGAATGGAAGCGCCAGGGTTGATGCTGCAAATAGACGGCAGTACACACCGTTGGTTTGGCAATAATAAATCCTGTCTGATTGCGATGATCGATGATGCCAACAGCGATATTCACGCTGAATTCTTCCCGTCAGAAACCACCGCAGGCTGCCTGAAAGTTATGCGCTCAGTTATTGAGAAGTACGGCGTGTTTAAGACCTTGACGTTGACCGGGCGGGTATCTTCGGTGGCCCCAAACGTTGCAACTTCTCCCGGATGCAGCGGGCTTGTGAGGAATTGGGTATCGAAATCATCTTTGCCAGCTCACCACAGGGTAAAGGGCGTATTGAGCGTGCCTTCGATACCTTGCAAGACCGGTTCATACCAGAGCTGAGGCTGCACAATATTATTGATATGGCGGGTACCAACAGCTACCTTCAGCATGTGTTTATACTGCAGTTCTGGCGCAAAAAAATGACGGTCAAAGCAAGAGGCACACTAACCTTGATGATATCTGTATCACCAGGGTTTACCGCAAGATCCGTAATGACCATACGTTCAGCTACGGCAACAAATTCTACTTCATCGAATCACCGATAAAACGTAAGCGTAAAGCGTGAACCGTCTGGTCATAATCTGATGCATCCGACAAAGTGGTGTCCACCAAATATGATCTGCGCCCCAGATCTTGGACAACCCTATGCAGCTTGCCTTAGCCTA
>NZ_JACVTW010000079.1:0-1263 GCF_016624785.1 Kosakonia sp. S42
TAAACCGGGCACATGGGTAACAGGTTATAACGGTACGGTAAACAGCTGACGGAGGTTTACCGTGCCCCGGACTGAGACTGTTACCATGCAACGTTTGCAGTTTGTTGCGGCCTGCCCTGAAGGCAGCCTCACGGTTGCCGAGGTGTGCCGCCGCTTTAATATCAGCCGTAAAACCGGTTATTACAAGTGGCTGGCCCGTTTTTCGCCCGATGATGTCACCTCCCTCAGTGACCGTTCCCGGGCGCGCCATCACCAGCGCGCAACGCCTGAACCCATGCCCATGGTGAAGCTGCTGCCGGAGACAAAGCAACAGCATCCCCTGTGGGGGCCTGAGAAGATAAGGCAGCGCCTTCTTAACCTGAACGTCACCGGCGTTCCTGCCGCCAGCACCATTGGTGAGCTGTTCCGCGGTCATGGTCTGGTTAAAAAACGTAAGCCCCCCACCTTTAAGCCACGAAGCGGCATGAGCTGCACGCTGCCGTGCGGCCAAACGATGTCTGGAGCGCCGATTTCAGGGGGCAGTTCACCCATACCGGCGGCCGCTGGTGCCATCCCTTCACGCTGACCGATAACTGCAGCAGGATTGTGCTGGCCTGCGATGCCACCTGTACGCCTGATGGCCGGTTTGTTATCCCCTGCCTTGAACGGGTGTTCCGGGAATGCGGGATGCCGCAGGTACTGCGTACGGACAACGGTCCTCCCTTTGCCGGGTCCGGTCTGTGGGGGCTGAGCCAGATGGCCGTATGGCTGATTAAATGTGGTGTCCTGCCGGAACGTATCCGGCCGGGTAAACCCACCGGGAACGGCAGACATGAGCGGATGCACCGCACCCAGAAGGATGCGCTGAAGCGACATGCGAAGTTCATTTCTCCTGAAGAGCAGCAGGCCTGGATGGATGCATGGCGTCATGAATTTAATGAGATACGCCCCCACAGGGCGCTGGGCGGAAAAACACCCGGTTCGGTCTGGTATCCGTCAGAGCGCATCTTTACCGGCCCGCTGAACGGAGATGCCCGGACACTGCGCGTCTCATTAAAAGGCGATTTATGCTTTAACAGCACACGGATATTTTTATCAGAAGCGCTGAGGGGAGAACGGGTATGGATGAAGCAGGTCGAAGAAGATCTGGATGAAGTTGGTTTTGGTGAACTGATACTGGCCCGGTACGACAGACGGAATCATCGTATAATCCGGGCCGACTGAAGCAAAAAGTGTCACCCATGTGACCGGTCAGATCTGTAACCCATGTGACCGGTTCATACA
>NZ_JACVTW010000007.1:0-223817 GCF_016624785.1 Kosakonia sp. S42
ATGTCACCTGAGTGCCCACACAGATTGTCTGATAAATTGTTAAAGAGCAGTGCCGCTTCGCTTTTCGCAGCGGCGCGGGGTGTGCATATTACGCTTTCCCGCTGTGAAGTCAACTGATTATTTTCAGAATTCTTCACCTGACAGGCCGGTGTGTTTGCCGTTGTGCCGTGTCAGTGGAGGCGCATTATAGGGAGTTAATTCCTGCTGACAACCCCTAATTTCAAAAAACTTTTCAACCGTGTTTTTTTTCAACAAAGTGCGGTTAAAAGCGGCATAAATAGCAGGTATCGCTGTTTTTACCACCACTTATAGATATCGAATGGCATACTACCGAGTGAAATAAAGAAGAAGGAAGTGAGAAATGCCTTTAAACGCACAGCAACTTGCCGCGCAGAAAAACATCTCCTGGGTCATAGCCGAGAAACTGGCGCAGCAGATCCTGAAAGGTGAGTACGCGCCGGGAACCATTTTGCCCGGCGAGATGGAGCTCGGTGAGACGTTTGGCGTAAGCCGTACCGCAGTAAGAGAGGCAATAAAGACATTAACCGCGAAGGGGATGGTCTTACCCCGCCCGCGTATCGGCACGCGCGTGATGCCGAAGGGGAACTGGAACTTCCTTGATACCGAACTTCTCTCATGGTGGATGAGTGAAGACAATTTCCAGGAAGTGATCCAACACTTTCTCGTT
This sequence comes from Kosakonia sp. S42, assembly GCF_016624785.1. NCBI lineage: Bacteria > Pseudomonadati > Pseudomonadota > Gammaproteobacteria > Enterobacterales > Enterobacteriaceae > Kosakonia > Kosakonia sp. S42. Next base: position 689 of record NZ_JACVTW010000007.1, read on the forward strand.
ATGCGCGCCAGCCTCGAGCCGCAGGCGTGCCTTCTCGCTGCCACACTGGCAAGTGCCGGGCAAAAGGCGTATCTGAATACATTAATGGAAGAGATGGTGTGTCTGAAGAAGACGTTTAACCGGGAACGCTGGATAGAGGTGGACATGGCGTGGCATGAACATATCTACACCATGAGCGGTAATCCTTTCCTTATGTCTTTCGCCACACTTTTCCACTCGGTTTACCATACTTACTTCACCTCTATTACTGAAAACGAAGTGATTAAGCTGGACCTTCACCAGGCTATCGTCGATGCGATTCAGGAAAGCGACGGGGATAGTGCGTTTCAGGCGTGCCAGAGATTGTTGAATTCGCCTAATTAAAGGAATGAGTATGACAAAGAAGAAAGGGCGCAGTATGGCCGGGCTGCCGTGGATAGCCGCGATGGCCTTTTTTATGCAGGCGCTCGACGCCACCATCCTTAACACCGCCCTCCCCGCTATTGCACAAAGTCTTAACCGTTCGCCGCTGGCGATGCAGTCCGCGATCATTAGCTACACCCTGACCGTCGCGATGCTGATCCCCGTCAGCGGCTGGCTGGCCGACCGCTTCGGCACGCGACGTATCTTTATGTTAGCCGTCAGCCTCTTCACCCTCGGCTCGCTGGCTTGCGCCCTCTCCAACTCCCTGGGCATGCTGGTTGTCTTCCGCGTGATTCAGGGGATTGGCGGGGCGATGATGATGCCGGTCGCGCGCCTCGCCCTGCTGCGCGCCTATCCGCGCAGTGAATTACTGCCGGTGCTCAACTTTGTCACCATGCCGGGGCTGGTCGGGCCGATTCTTGGCCCGGTAATGGGCGGCGTGCTGGTTACCTGGGCAAGCTGGCACTGGATCTTCCTGATTAATATTCCCATTGGTGTCGCCGGGTTGCTCTACGCGCGTAAATATATGCCGAACTTCACCACCCCGCGCCGCAGCTTTGATATGTGGGGCTTCCTGTTATTCGGCTTAAGCCTGGTGCTCTTCTCCAGCGGGATGGAGCTGTTCGGTGAGAAAGTGGTCGAAACCTGGCTTGCCCTGAGCATTATCTTCAGCGGCATCGCCCTACTGCTGCTCTATATTCGCCATGCCCGCCGCCACCCGACGCCGCTCATCTCGCTCAACCTGTTTAAGACCCGCACCTTCTCCGTCGGTATCGCCGGGAATATCGCCTCGCGCCTCGGTACCGGGTGCGTTCCTTTCTTAATGCCACTGATGTTGCAGGTGGGCTTTGGCTATCCGGCGCTAATTGCTGGCTGCATGATGGCACCGACCGCGCTGGGTTCTATTCTGGCAAAATCGACCGTCACGCAGATCCTGCGCTGGTTTGGCTATCGCAAAACGCTGGTTGGCGTCACGCTCTTTATTGGCGTAATGATTGCGCAGTTCGCCCTGCAAACTCAGGCGATGGCGATCTGGATGCTGGTGCTGCCGCTGTTCATATTAGGCATGGCGATGTCGACGCAGTTTACCGCCATGAACACCATCTCCCTTGCCGACTTAACGGATGAAAACGCCAGTAGTGGCAATAGCGTGCTGGCGGTAACGCAGCAGTTGTCTATAAGCCTCGGTGTAGCCGTGAGCGCAGCGGTGCTGCGTTTTTATGAAGGGGTGGATGGCACCAACACCGTTGAGCAGTTCCACTACACCTTTATTACGATGGGCGCAGTAACGGTGGTCTCCGCTTTAACCTTTATGCTGCTGAAGGCGAAAGATGGCCGCAACCTGATCAAGGAGCGCCACAAAAAATCAGGCTGAGCCGCGCTCCATCAAGACCGGTGTCAGTTGCAGACGCTGTTGTTGCAGGCTCGGGTCGGCAATACGGTGGATCAGCACATCAATCGCCAGCTCACCCAGTTCATCCTTTGGCTGATGGATGGTGGTGAGCGGCGGCGTCATATAGCGCGCCAGCTCGATATCGTCGTAACCGACAATCGCCATATCCTGCGGGATCGACAGCCCCGCCTGGTAGAGCGCCTGATAAGCGCCGACCGCCATCGCATCATTGCCGATAAACACCGCCTGCGGGCGCTCATCCATCGCCAGCAAACGCTGCATCGCCGTCAGGCCACCGCCGAACTCAAAATCACTCTCGATCTCGTCGCCGTCGCGAATCGTTAGCCCGGCGCGCGCCATCGCCTCGCGGTACCCCTCCAGTCGCAGCCGGGAGGGCGTTTTATCCAGCGGGCCGGTAATACAGGCGATACGCGTCATCCCTTTATGAATGAGATACTCCGTCGCCATCATGCCGCCCAGCAGCGAGTTATCCTGAATCAGATCGCTGTCGCCATCGAACGGCGCCCAGTCCATCATCACGGTGGGAATTGAGGGGTAACGGCTCATGATGACTTGCGAAGGCTGATGCGTTTCGGTGCAGAGCAGAAGCAGCCCGTCGACGCGCTTTTGCATCAGCGTTTCCAGATTGCGATTCATTCGCTGCTCATCGCCTTCGGTATTGCATAACACCAGGCTGTAGCCACGCTCGAAGCAGCTGCGCTCTACCCCGCGCACTAGCTCAGAGTAAAAAGGGTTGGTACTGGCGGTGATCAGCATCCCAATCGTGCGCGTCTGTTTAAGCTTCAGGCTGCGCGCCACCGCGGAAGGCGCATAGTTCAGCGACGTGATCGCGGCGTCTACCTTCTCGCGAATCGCCTCACTGACAAAGCGATCGTTATTAATAACGTGGGAGACGGTAGAGGTAGAAACGCCCGCCAGGCGGGCAACATCCTTCATGGTGGCCACGCGTCACCCCTGCTGAGCAAGAAAATCATCAATCTCATTACGCCACGGAACCGAAGGCTGCGCCCCTTTGCGCGTCACGGCAATAGCCGCCGCCGCATGGGCGAAGCGGATCGCTTCATCCAGCGGTTTCTCTTCCAGTAGTGCAGTCATCAGCGCGCCGTTAAAGGTGTCGCCCGCGGCGATGGTATCAATGGCTTTCACCTTGAAACCCGGTACGCGCTTGCCTTCACCGTTTACGCTGGCCCACACGCCGCGGCTGCCGAGAGTAATGATGACCGTACGGATGCCTTTATCATGCAGCACCCGCGCGGCACGCGCCGCATCTTCATCACTGGAAACCGCGATGCCGGTGAGTTTTTCTGCTTCGGTTTCGTTAGGGGTAATGATATCCACCAGCGCCAGCAGCTCATCGGAGAGTTGCCGGGCGGGCGCGGGGTTTAGCGCGACCGTAGTCTGGTTCTGCTGAGCAATACGGGCTGCCGCCAGCACGCTCTCAACCGGTGATTCCAGTTGCATTAACAGCGCCGACGCCTCTGCAATTAAGGTCTGCTGCTCTGCCACGCGTTCGGTGGAGAGCGCGGCATTCGCGCCGGCATGAATACCGATGACATTCTCCCCTTCGCCGTTAACGAAAATCAGCGCCACGCCGGTCGACTCACCCGCAACCACGCTGACAGGCGCCACATCAATGTTGTCGCTGGCGAGCTGCTTACGCACCCGCGCGCCGGTATCGTCATCGCCGGTGCAGGCGATAAAGGCGATATCCGCGCCGCTGCGTCCGGCCGCCACCGCCTGATTGGCCCCTTTGCCGCCGAACGCAACCTGATAGTGGTTGCCGGTTACGGTTTCGCCGGGTGTCGGGAAAGATTCAAGGTTAAGAATGTGATCGGCATTGATACTGCCAAGAACGACGAGTTTGCCTGCGGTTTTCATGATGAGCGTGTCCATAAAGTGCGCCACCGCGAACGGTGGCGCGTGCCATGCTTTTCTTTTATTACCTTGTCCCTCAGGCTGACAGAACGTACATCGAGCCTGAACGTTCTGTTACTGCTTGATGACCAGTTTCAGGTCAACCGGATTTTTAGCGTAAACTTTTTCGCCTTTCAACACTTTGTCTGCGGTATCAACGCCTTTCGCGCCAATCTGCTCCGGCAGCTGGGCAACGGTGGCGGCCAGTTTGCCATCGTTTACCGCTTTTTCGCCATCCGGCGTACCGTCAAAACCGACTACCATCACGTCGCTTTTGCCCGCGGTCTGCAGCGCGCGCAGCGCACCGAGGGCCATCTCATCGTTCTGGGCGAATACCGCCTGCACATCCGGATGCGCGGTCAGCAGGTTCTGCATCACGTTCAGACCTTTGGTGCGGTCGAAGTCAGCCGGCTGGCTGGCAAGGACATTGAATTTGTGCGCAGCGACCGCCTGCTGGAAGCCTTCACCACGCTCACGCGCGGCGGAGGTCCCGGCAATGCCCTGCAGCTCGATCACTTTCGCGCCTTCGCCCGCTTTCTTGGCGATGTAATCACCAGCGATTTTACCGCCGAGCACGTTATCAGAGGCGATATGGCTTACTACTTCACCGCTGCTAGCGACGCGGTCAAGCGTGATCACCGGGATTTTGGCCTGGTTAGCCATCTTAATGGCGTTACCAACCGCATCGGAATCGGTCGGGTTGATCAGCAGCAGCTTGGTGCCGCGAACGGTTAAATCCTGGACGTTGGCCAGCTCTTTCGCCGGGTTGTTCTGCGAGTCCAGCACCACCAGGTCATAACCCAGTTTGTCGGCCTCTTTCTGCGCGCCATCCTTCAGCGAGACGAAGAACGGGTTATTCAGGGTCGAGATCACCAGAGCAATAGAGTCTTTCGCCATCGCGTTCGCACTTACCGTGGCGCTCAGGGCAACAGCAGAAACCAGAGTGGCCAGTTTTTTCATGTTCATGTTCATGAGTCCTGTTGTGTAGGGAATTACTGCTTTTTGTTGTCTACCAGCACCGCCAGCAGAATCACCACTGCTTTAACGATCATCTGGTAATAGGAAGAAACGCTCAACAAATTCAGGCCATTATTGAGGAAGCCAAGAATCAATGCGCCGATCAATGTCCCAACAATACGACCTTTCCCGCCGGCAAGGCTGGTACCGCCCAGCACGACTGCGGCAATCGCATCCAGTTCATAACCCGCGCCCGCAGTCGGCTGCGCTGAGGAGAGACGCGCAACTTCGATAATGCCCGCCAGCGAAGCCAGCAGGCCGCTCAGGGAGTAGACGATGATTTTGACTTTATCGACGCTGATACCCGAGAGACGGGTCGCCGCTTCGTTACCGCCCAGCGCATAAATGTAGCGCCCCAGACGGGTGTGATGTAACAGATACCAGGCGGCAATAAAGACCACGGCCATGATCCACACCGGCGCTGGCACGCCGAGCGGGCGACCGATACCGAACCAGCCAAAAATATCGGCGTTAGCGGTAAAGCCGGTGTTGGCGGGGCTGCCGTTGGTGTAAACCAGCGTCACGCCGCGCAGCAGCAGCATCATCACCAGTGTGGCAATAAATGCCTGCACGCGGCCTTTGGCGACGATGGTGCCGGTCACAGCACCCACCGCCGCACCCAGCGCCAGCGCACCGGCGACCGCCACCAGCGCATTCACCTCCATACCCACCAGCGAAGCGGCGACCGCACCGGTGAGCGCCAGCAGAGAACCGACGGACAGATCGATCCCCGAGGTCAGGATCACCAGCGTCATGCCCACCGCCATAATGGCGTTCACAGAGGTCTGCTGGAGAATATTCAACAGGTTATTGACGGTAAAAAAGTTGGGACTCATGGTCGAAACGATGGCGATCAGCACCAGCAGGGCGATCAGCGATTTTTGTTCCATCAGCCACGCTTTGCTGAAATAGCGGCGACCAGAAACGGCCTGGGTAGTCATCTCTCTTACTCCTGATTCACACGATTAAGCTTGCCCACAGCGGCAGCCATCAACACTTCCTGAGTGGCCTGCTCGCGCGTGAATTCCCCGCCGAGATGCCCTTCATGCATCACCATGATGCGATCGCTCATGCCCAACACCTCCGGCATTTCCGACGAAACAAGAATGATGCTCAGGCCATCGGCCTTGAACTGGTTAATAAGTTGGTAAATCTCTTTCTTCGCTCCGACGTCCACGCCGCGCGTGGGCTCATCGAGGATCAGCACTTTCGGGCGAGTCATCAGACCGCGCGCAATCGCCACTTTTTGTTGATTACCACCGGAGAGCAGACCGATCGGCTGCTCCATTGATGGCGTTTTAACATTGAAGAGACGAATAAAATCACTTACCGCCTGCTGCTCTTCTTTATGCTTAAGGTTGCCGCCCGTGCGGCTGAAGTAGCGCAGCGCGGTCAACGACATGTTCTCTTTTACCGACATGCCGAGCACCAGCCCGTCGCGCTTACGGTCTTCAGAGATGTAGACAATGCCGTTCGCCAGCCCATCCTGCGGCGTTTTGGTGATCACTTCGTGACCGTCGAGGGTGACATATCCGCTGGTACGCGGCAGTGCGCCATACAGCACTTTCATCAGCTCCGTACGCCCGGCGCCCATCAGCCCGGCCACGCCGAGGATCTCGCCTTTGCGCAGCGTAAAGCTGACGTTATTAACCCCGGGCCCGCAGAGATTATCGACCGTCAAACGCACCTCGCCCGGCGCTTTGTCCAGCCGCGGGTATTGATCTTCCAGTTTGCGGCCAACCATCATCTCAATCAGCGTATCTTCCGTTAGCGTTGCCACTTCGCGCTCGGCAATAAACTGCCCGTCGCGAAACACGGTGACGTCATCGCAAATCTCGAAGATCTCTTTCATACGGTGGGAGATATAGACGATGCCGCGCCCCTGCGCTTTCAGTTCGCGGATCACGCGAAACAGCGACTCGGTTTCGGTATCGGTCAGCGCATCGGTCGGCTCATCCATAATGATGACCTGCGACTCATAGCTCATCACTTTGGCGATTTCGACCATCTGCTGATCGCCGATGGAGAGTTCACCTACCGTGCGATCGCTTTTAAAGCGCAGATTGAGTTTGGTCAGCAGGGTGTTGGCTTCGGCGAACATCTTTTTCCAGTCGATTTTGCCGAAGCGGTTAACAAACTCGCGGCCAAGAAAGATGTTCTCAGCAATGGTGAGCTGCGGAATCAGGTTCAGCTCCTGGTGAATAATGCCGATGCCCGCTTCCTGAGAGGATTTTGGCCCGCTGAAGGTGGTCTCTTTACCCAGCCAGAGCAGCGAACCGGCGTCACGGCTGTAGATGCCGGTCAGCACTTTCATCATTGTCGACTTTCCGGCGCCATTTTCGCCGACCAGCGCCATCACGCGGCCGGAATAGACGTTCAGCGCCGCGCCAGAGAGGGCTTTAACGCCGGGAAAGGATTTATCAATGCCTTTAAGTTGCAGTAATGCGTCCATGATCGCCTCAGAAGGTGACGCCGGCACAGAGAATGATATTCGCAAACGGGGAACACTCCCCGCTGCGAATAACCGCCTGACTACCTGCGGTCTCTTTTTTGAATTGTTCGTGCGTAACGTACCGCACTTCGATGGTATTCCCCTGGTGTTGCTGCAGCTGCTCAAGGTGAGTGAGCAACGTTTCGTGGAGTTGCGGATTCAACTGCTTGATCTCCGACGCGATGATTGCGGCCTCAACCTGCATTTCTGCGGTCACCACTTCCAGCACCTGCATAAAGGAAGGCACGCCCTGGGTTAACGCCATATCAATGCGTTGCGCACTGCGCGGCACCGGCAACCCGGCATCACACACCACCAGCGTATCGGTATGACCAAGACGAGAGATGACAGACGAAATATCAGCGTTCAGAACACAACCTTTTTTCATATTTTTGCTCCATGAGCGAAACGTTTCGCTGACGGCAGTGTAGTACGAAGAATGTTCTGAAAACTATCGCCTGATTGAAGAAGTGTGATCGGAATCGAAACGTTTCGCTCAACAGAGTGGTGAAAAAAGCAGCGCGACTCTCTTAAGGTAAATTTATAGCAAATGAGAGCAAAAACCCCTCTTAGGGAGGGGTTTGAGAGGTGTCAAATTTCGACCTGCGTACCGAGTTCGATAACCCGGTTAGGTGGGATCTCAAACTGGTCCGGCGCGCGCAGGGCGTTGCGCTGCAATACCAGGTAGAGCTTGCCGCGCAGGCGCAGATACCACGGGCGTTTGCCGAGGATCAGCGACTCGTGGGACATAAAGAAGGAGGTTTCCATCATCCGGCAACTCAGCCCTTCCAGCCCGCAGCGGTGGAACACCTCTTCGACGTTCGGCGTTTCGCGCCAGCCGTAGCTTGCCACTACGCGCCAGAAAGTGGGCGAAAGCTGCTCAATCTGCACGCGGCGAACGTTATGCACATACGGCGCATCTTCAGTACGCAGCGTCAGCAGGATCACACGCTCATGCAGCACCTTGTTGTGCTTCAAGTTATGCATCATCGCAAAAGGAATGACGTTAAGCGCGCGGGACATATAGACCGCTGTTCCCGGCACACGTACCGGCGGCGATTTCTCCAATGAAGCGATCATCGCTTCCAGCGAGTTACCGTGCTCATGCATCCGGCGCAGCAGGCGGAACCGCTCGCTCTTCCAGGTGGTCATCACCAGGAACATCACCAGACCGAGGCTCAATGGCAGCCAGCCGCCGGAGACAATCTTATCGAGGTTCGCCGAGAAGAGCGGCACATCGATGCAGAGGAAGAAGAGCAGCAGCATGCCGACCAGAATCTTATTCCAGTGCCAGTTTTTGCGCGCCACGGTGGTGAAGAGCATGGTGGTCAGCACCATGGTACCGGTCACCGCAATACCATACGCCGCCGCCAGGTTGCTGGAGTGTTCAAAGCTGACAATCACCAGCACCACCGCGAAGTAAAGCAGCCAGTTGATAAACGGAATATAGATCTGCCCGGACTCCATCTCCGAGGTGTGAATAATCCGCATCGGCGCCAGATAACCAAGGCGTACCGCCTGGCGCGTCAGGGAGAAGACACCGGAAATTACCGCCTGCGAAGCAATCACCGTCGCCAGCGTGGCGATAATCAGCATAGGGATCAGCGCCCACTCAGGGGCTAACAGGAAGAAGGGGTTTTTAATCGCTTCGGGAGTTTTCAGCAGCAGCGCGCCCTGGCCAAAGTAGTTCAGCACCAGCGATGGCAGCACCACGCTAAACCACGCCACGCGGATCGGCAGCTTACCGAAGTGGCCCATATCCGCGTAGAGCGCTTCCACGCCGGTAATAGAGAGCACTACCGCACCGAGGGCAACAAACGAAATGGCTTTGTACTGCAAGAAGAAGTTAACCGCCCACATCGGGTTAAGCGCCTGCAGCACTTCCGGGTTGGCAATAATGCTGCGTACGCCGAGCACCGCCAGAATCAAAAACCACGCCAGCATAATCGGCGCGAAGAGTTTGCCCACCAGCCCGGTGCCATGTTTTTGAATCGCAAACAGCAGCGTCAGCACCACGATGGAAAGGGGCACAATCCACGTGTCGAGGGAGGGGGCGACAATCTCAAGGCCTTCGATGGCCGACATCACCGAGATGGCGGGCGTAATTACCACTTCGCCATAGAAGAAGCTGCCGCCGATCAGGCCCATAATCACCAGCACCGAGGTCATCCTGGCGGAGGTGTTACGCCCGGCCAGCGACATCAGCGTCAGGATCCCGCCTTCACCGGCGTTATCCGCCCGCATTACGAAGGTGAGGTACTTAATCGAGACGACAAAAACCAGTAGCCAGAAAATCAGCGACAGGAAGCCAAAGACGGCATCGCGCTCAACGCCGAAGCCGAACTGGCCAGATAAACATTCACGCAGTGTATAGAGTGGGCTGGTACCAATATCACCGTAGACAACCCCAATTGCCGCGAGAGTGACCGCGGGTAACGATTGTTTCTTATCAGTGCTCATAGACTAATCTTTTGATTGAATGCAATTATGTGTGCTTAGTCCCTTGGCCCACAAAAAGCGCACAGTATGCACGATTATCGACGGAATCGTACCCCTAAATGCAACCACATTAATCTGGCTCAATGAAAACAAAGCCGTTCTTCAGTCTATTACAGGCACTTTCAGGAACGTTTATAATCGCTCTGACAAGCCGGAAACCACGGCGAAAGGACGCAGATTCATTATGGCTCACTTACATCTATTAGCAGAAAGAATTTCCCGCCTCAGCAGCGCGCTGGAGAAAGGCCTGTTTGAGCGCAGCCATGCGATCAGGCTCTGTTTACTCGCCGCCCTGAGCGGCGAAAGCGTATTCCTGCTGGGTCCACCGGGCATCGCCAAAAGCCTGATTGCCCGCCGCCTGAAATTCGCCTTTAAAGATGCCCGCGCTTTTGAATATTTAATGACCCGTTTCTCCACGCCGGAAGAGGTTTTCGGCCCACTTTCCATTCAGGCGCTGAAAGATGAAGGTCGCTATGAGCGTCTCACAAGCGGCTATTTACCGGAAGCGGAAATCGTCTTTCTGGATGAAATCTGGAAAGCAGGCCCGGCGATCCTTAACACCTTGCTGACCGCCATTAACGAACGCCGTTTTCGTAACGGCGCCAGCGAAGATCACATTCCGATGCGCTTGCTGGTGGCGGCCTCTAACGAACTCCCGGAAGCGGACAGCAGCCTCGAAGCGCTCTATGACCGCATGCTGATTCGTCTCTGGCTCGACAAAGTACAGGAGAAGAGCAACTTCCGCTCAATGCTTATCAGCCAGCAGAGTGAGAGTGAAAACCCGGTACCGGCAGAGCTGCAAATCACCGATGAAGAGTACATCCGCTGGCAGCATGACATTTCGCAGGTGGCGCTGCCGGAACCGGTGTTTGAGCTGATTTACACCCTGCGCCAGCAGCTCGATACCCTGCCGAACGCGCCGTATGTTTCCGACCGGCGCTGGAAAAAAGCGATTCGCCTGTTGCAGGCCAGCGCCCTGTTCAGCGGCCGCGACGCGGTGGCCCCCATCGATCTGATTTTGCTGAAAGATTGCCTGTGGCACGACGCGGAAAGCCTGCGCCTGCTGCAACAGCAGCTTGACGTTTTGATGACCGGGCACGCCTGGCAGCAACAGGCGATGGTGACGCAACTGAGTGCGATAGCCCAGCGACACCTGCAACTTCAGCAGCAGCAAAGCGATAAAACCGCCCTCAGAGTGGAACGTCAGGGCGGCATGTTCAGCCGTCGTCCCCATTACGAACTTCCTGCGGATCTGACCGAGCCGGTGCTGACGCTTCTGCTACAGCAACCGCTGAAACTGCACGATCTTAACGTTATCCACATTACCCTTGAGCGCAGCGCGCTGGAGCAGTGGCTGGCGAAAGGGGGCGAGATCCGCGGCAAGCTTAACGGGATTGGCTTTGCTCAGCCGCTTAATATGGAAGTGGATGCCAGTCAGCACCTGCTGGTGCGCGATGTCAGTTTGCAGAGTTCGCGCCTGGCGCTGCCGGGCACGGCGTCAGAGAACGTGCCGGATGAGATCAGGCAGCAGCTGGAGGCGCTGGACACCACCTGGCACCAGCAGCACACCCGCTTTAGCGAACAGCAGAAGTGTCTGTTTATCTCCAGCGACTGGTTGGGTCGCATTGAAGCCAGCCTGCAGGATGTCAGAGCGCAGATCCAACAGGCGCGTCAATGATCCCACTCGATACGCTCAATGTGATGCTGACCATCAGCGAAGAGGCGTTGATAGAGGATCTTATTATCCTCTTACTGGCCTCGCCGCAGCTGGCGATCTTTTTTGAAAAGTTTCCCAAGCTCAAGCATGCCATTACGGAAGATCTGCCGCGCTGGCGCGAAGCGCTAAAAAAGCACCTTAAAGAGGCGGAAGTACCCAAAACGCTGGCGGAAGAGGTGCTCGCTTTTCAGCAGAGCCAGTTGCTCTCCACCTCGCAGTTTACCGTTCAGCTGCCGCAAACCCTGGCCCTGCTTGATAAGGTGCAATCCCCTTTCGCGGCGCAGGCTCGCCAGATGGTCACCGATAACCCCGCTTTCACCCCGGCACTGCATACGCTCTTTCTTCAGCGCTGGCGTCTGAGCCTGGTGGTGCAAACTACCGCCTTTAACCAGCAACTGCTGGAGGAGGAGCGCGAACAACTGCTGAGTGAAGTGCAGGCGCGCATGACCCTCAGCGGCCAGCTTGAACCGGTGTTGATTGAAAATGAGAACGCGGCCGGCAGGTTATGGGATATGAGCGCCGGGCAGCTTAAACGCGGTGATTACCAGCTGATCGTCAAATATGGTGATTTCCTTAAAGAGCAGCCCGAACTCCAGCAGCTGGCAGAGCAACTGGGCCGTTCGCGGGAGGCGCGTTCGGTACCGCGCAAAGATGCTCCGATGGAGACCTTCCGCAGCATGGTGCGCGAGCCGTCAACGGTGCCGGAGCAGGTCGATGGCCTGCATCAAAGCGACGATATCCTGCGCCTGCTGCCGCCTGAACTGGCGACCCTCGGCATCACCGAGCTGGAGTATGAGTTTTATCGGCGGCTGGTGGAGAAGCAGCTGCTGACCTACCGGCTTCACGGCGATGCCTGGCACGAAAAGATCACTGAGCGTCCGGTGATTCATCAGGATTTTGATGAGCAGCCGCGCGGGCCATTTATTGTCTGCGTCGACACCTCCGGTTCCATGGGCGGCTTCAACGAACAGTGCGCGAAAGCCTTCTGCCTGGCGTTGATGCGCGTGGCGCTGGCCGACAAACGGCGCTGCTTTATTATGCTCTTCTCCAGCGAAGTGGTGCGTTATGAACTGACCTGCGATAGCGGGCTGGAGCAGGCGATCCGCTTTCTGAGCCAGCGCTTTCGCGGCGGCACCGATCTGGCGAGCTGCTTTCGGGCGGTGATCGAGCGGATGCAGGGCGGCGAATGGTATGACGCCGACGCGGTGGTGATCTCTGACTTTATCGCCCAGCGGCTGCCGGACGAGGTGATCGGTAAGGTAAAGGAGCTACAACAGCTGCATCAACACCGCTTTCACGCGGTGGCGATGTCAGCCCACGGTAAACCCGGCATCATGCGCATCTTTGACCATATCTGGCGCTTTGATACCGGGATGCGCAGCCGCTTGCTGCGCCGCTGGCGGCGTTAAAGCAGGCCGGCAATCTCGTCGCGCACGGCGGCGGGCCATACGCCGCACTGCACCTGGCCGATGTGCGAGAGTTGTAACAGCAGCATGGTGAGGCGCGACTGACCAATGCCGCCGCCGATGGTTTGCGGCATCTCACCGCGCAGCAGCGCCTGGTGCCAGTCGAGTTGCAGCCTCTCTTCATCGCCGGTCAGTTTCAGCTGGCGCTTCAGCGCTTCGGCGTCAACGCGGATTCCCATCGATGAAAGCTCCAGTGCATCCTCCAGCACCGGGTTCCACACCAGGATATCGCCGTTGAGGCCGCTGAAACCGGCTTCGGCTGGCGTGCTCCAGTCATCATAATCCGGCGCGCGAACATCGTGACGCTTGCCATCGCTAAGCTTGCCGCCAATCCCCATCAAAAAGACGGCGCCCAACTCTTTAGCGATCGCTTTTTCGCGCCCTTTCGCATCTAAGTGCGGGAAGCGGCTGAGCAGCGTTTCGCTGTGCACGAAGTGGATCTGCTCTGGCAGGAACGGTGCCAGACCAAACGCTTCGCTAACTGCTGCTTCAGTCGCTTTGATCCCGGACCAGATCGCTTCAACGGTCGATTTCAGGGTCGCCAGCTGGCGCTGACCGTCACCCAATACGCGCTCCCAGTCCCACTGATCCACATACACGGAGTGAATGGGAGAGAGGCGATCTTCATCGGGGCGCAGGGCTTTCATATGGGTGTAAAGCCCCTCACCCGCGCTGAAATCGTGTTGCCCCAGCGTCTGACGTTTCCACTTTGCCAGCGAGTGCACCACCTCAAAGCGGGCATCCGGCAGCGTTTTCACATTGACCTGTACCGCTTTCTCGCAACCCGACAGGTTATCCTGCGTGCCATCCCCTACCCGGCTGAGGATCGGTGCCTGCACTTCAATCAGGCCCAGTTTCTCTTCCAGCTGGCGAGAGAAGAAGGATTTCACGAAGGTAATCTGGCGTTGTTTTGCGATGTAGGCGGTTTTCATTTTTTTAACTCCTGTCTGCGTAGGCTTGCAATTAAGCAACAGAAACAGGCGTAAGTTCAATAATCCACAATTAAAAAGGCCAACAGGCTTTTGAATCGCTAAAATAGCCGGCTAAAATAGAATGAATCATTAATCTACATAAGAAAAACGTATGGAAAATTATCAGATCGACAATCTGGATCGCGGCATCCTCGAAGCGTTAATGGCCAATGCCCGTACGGCGTATGCTGAACTGGCGAAGCAGTTCGGCGTCAGCCCAGGCACCATTCATGTGCGGGTAGAGAAGATGAAGCAGGCGGGTATTATCACCGGCGCGCGCATCGACGTCAGCCCGAAGCAACTCGGTTATGATGTCTGCTGCTTTATCGGCATCATTTTGAAGAGCGCCAAAGATTACCCCTCAGCGCTGGCCAAACTGGAGAGTCTGGAAGAAGTGACGGAAGCCTACTACACCACCGGGCACTACAGCATCTTTATTAAAGTGATGTGCCGCTCGATCGACGCACTGCAACAGGTACTTATCAACAAGATCCAGACCATTGATGAAATCCAGTCCACCGAGACATTGATCTCCTTGCAAAACCCCATCATGCGCACGATCCGCCCGTAACCGGGCGTTTTCATCCACGATCAATACCCGCATTGTCCACAGGTAGATCCCAGCTCATTCACAGCGTACAATACGCCCCACTTTGTCGCCGCAGGGCGACTATAACGGAGCGGATTCATGGCAGACATTACTCTTATTAGCGGCAGCACCCTTGGCGGTGCGGAATACGTGGCAGAACATCTGGCTGAAAAGCTGGAGGAAGCAGGGTTCAATACCTTTACGTTCCATGGGCCGTTATTAGAGGATTTGCCGCAGCAGGGGCTCTGGCTGGTGGTCACTTCCACCCACGGCGCGGGCGATATCCCGGACAACCTGCTGCCAATGTATGAAGAGCTTGATGAACTGAAACCGGATCTGTCGCAGATTCGCTTTGGCGCGATCGGTATCGGCAGCCGTGAATATGACACTTTCTGCCAGGCGATCGAAAAAATGGAAGCCGGGCTGAAGAAAAATGGTGCCAAACAGATCGGTGAAACGCTGAAGATCAACATCCTCGATCACGATATTCCGGAGGATCCGGCCGAAGAGTGGCTGGGATCCTGGATTAAATTGCTCAATATTGTGTAAAGATCGTGCGATCAGCAGTGGATAACTAGGCTTAAAAGCGCTTATTAACCGGTAGTTATCCAATGAATAACTCTGCTCACCGATCCGCCCTGTGTATAACTAGCCCTTTTGATCCCAGCTTATACGTTGCAGGATCACCGATCATTCACAGTTAATGATCCTTCCTAATGAACTGATCTTAAAGCGATGATCCGGCTTATCCACAAGACATCGCGATCCTAATAAGAGATCACAATAGAACAGATCTCTCTATATAAAGATCTTCTTTTTAATAGCCGGGATCCGGAGTCTTTCTCACTGGACTAAAGTTGAGTAGAATCCACGGCCCGGCCACAAATTCACTTTCTAACCGCTCAGGCGAGGCATACCACCATGTTTTATCCGGATCCTTTTGACGTCATCATCATTGGCGGGGGTCATGCAGGCACTGAGGCCGCAATGGCCGCAGCGCGTATGGGTCAGCAGACTCTGCTTTTGACACACAATATCGACACCCTGGGGCAGATGAGCTGCAACCCGGCGATCGGCGGTATTGGGAAAGGACACCTGGTTAAAGAAGTGGATGCTCTGGGCGGGCTGATGGCGAAAGCGATCGATCATGCCGGGATCCAGTTTAGGATACTAAACGCAAGCAAAGGCCCTGCCGTTCGGGCGACCCGTGCTCAGGCGGATCGCGTGCTCTATCGCCAGGCGGTACGCACTGCGCTGGAGAACCAGCCGAACCTGATGATCTTCCAGCAGGCGGTTGAGGATCTGATCGTCGAAAACGATCACGTGGTTGGTGCCGTTACCCAGATGGGGCTGAAGTTCCGCGCGAAAGCGGTGGTACTGACCGTCGGCACCTTCCTGGATGGCAAGATCCATATCGGGCTGGATAACTACAGCGGTGGCCGTGCAGGCGATCCGCCGTCGATCCCCCTCTCCCGCCGTCTGCGTGAACTGCCGCTGCGCGTCAGCCGTCTGAAAACCGGTACGCCGCCGCGAATTGATGCGCGCACCATCGATTTCAGCGTGCTGGAACAGCAGCACGGCGACGATCCGATGCCGGTCTTCTCGTTTATGGGCAATGCCGCTCAGCATCCGCGTCAGGTGCCGTGCTATATCACGCACACCAACGAAAAGACCCATGAGGTGATCCGCAATAACCTCGATCGCAGCCCGATGTATGCCGGCGTGATTGAAGGGATCGGCCCGCGCTACTGCCCGTCGATCGAAGATAAAGTGATGCGCTTTGCCGATCGCAACCAGCATCAGATTTTCCTTGAGCCGGAAGGGCTTACCTCCAACGAAATTTACCCGAATGGCATCTCTACCAGCCTGCCGTTCGATGTGCAGATGCAGATCGTCCGCTCAATGCAGGGGATGGAAAACGCGAAGATTGTTCGTCCGGGCTACGCCATTGAGTATGACTTCTTCGACCCGCGCGATCTGAAACCGACGCTCGAGAGCAAATATATCAACGGCCTCTTCTTCGCCGGCCAGATTAACGGCACCACCGGTTACGAAGAAGCTGCTGCGCAGGGGCTGCTGGCAGGTCTGAACGCCGGGCGCTACTCGGCGGATAAAGAGGGCTGGGCACCGCGTCGCGATCAGGCTTACCTGGGCGTACTGGTGGACGATCTCTGCACGCTGGGCACCAAAGAGCCCTACCGCATGTTTACCTCCCGCGCGGAGTATCGCCTGATGCTGCGCGAAGATAACGCCGATCTGCGTCTGACCGAAGCGGGTCGCGAGCTCGGTCTGGTGGATGACGAGCGCTGGGCGCGCTTCAACGAGAAACTGGAAAGCATCGAGCGCGAACGTCAGCGCCTGAAATCCCAGTGGGTGTCACCGGCTTCTGAACATGCGCCGATCGTTAACGCACAGCTGACCGCGCCGTTGTCCCGCGAAGCCAGCGGCGAAGATCTGCTGCGTCGCCCGGAGATGACCTACGAGCAGCTGGTGCAGCTGACGCCGTTCGCACCGGGCTTAGAAGATAAGCAGGCTGCGGAACAGGTTGAAATCCAGGTCAAGTACGAAGGCTATATCGCCCGTCAGCAGGATGAGATCGAAAAGCAGCAGCGCAATGAGAATACGATCCTGCCGGCGACCCTTGATTACCGCCAGGTAAACGGCCTGTCGAATGAGGTGATCGCGAAGCTTAACGATCATAAACCCTCTTCCATCGGTCAGGCTTCGCGGATCTCAGGTATTACGCCAGCGGCAATCTCCATTCTGCTGGTGTGGCTGAAGAAGCAAGGGATGCTGCGCCGCAGCGCATAACCGTATCACTCAGGCCCGCACGCCGGGCCTGATAACGCTAAAAGGCGGATAAGCATCGCGCTATTCGCCATGTCGTCTCTCAACAGGTATTCGTTGTGCTCAATAAACTCTCTCGTCTGCTGGCCGAAGCCGGCATTTCGCTGTCCGATCAGCAACAACAGCAGCTGGTGGCGTACGTTGAAATGCTGCACAAGTGGAACAAAGCCTACAACCTCACCTCGGTTCGCGACCCGAACGAGATGCTGGTGCGCCATATCCTCGACAGCATCGTTGTCGCGCCGCATCTGCAGGGAACGCGTTTTATCGATGTCGGCACCGGCCCCGGCCTGCCGGGAATTCCGCTCTCCATCGTGCGTCCGGAATCCCACTTCACCCTGCTCGACAGCCTCGGCAAGCGCGTTCGCTTCCTGCGCCAGGTGCAGCATGAACTGAAGCTGACCAATATCGAGCCGGTGCAGAGCCGCGCCGAGGACTTCCCCGCTGAGCCGCCTTTTGACGGTGTAATCAGCCGCGCTTTTGCTTCACTGAACGATATGGTGAGCTGGTGCCATCACCTTCCGGGCGACGCGGGTCGCTTTTATGCCCTGAAAGGACAATTGCCGGAAGATGAGATTGCGCTGTTACCTGCGGGCTTAGCCGTGGAGTCGATTGTTGAATTAAAAGTTCCGCACCTCGAAGGCGAGCGCCATCTGGTGATCGTTAAAGCAAACAAAGTTTAATTTTTATCAAAAAATGTTGCATTGATGCTGTTGCATGAATGTTAAAAAAGGCGGCGAAAAAGAGTGATACTTCCGGTTACATTTAACTTAAATTTAACCAGGATTTATCTGACATTTAACGTCGCTTTTTTTCATTCAGCATCAGAATAATCAACAATGAAAATATCAGTCCGCTAAAAATCGGCCTGCAAAACTAGAGCGACTTGTAAAATAATTATTAAAAATGTCAAACAAAGGTTTTTGTTGTAGAGGCGAGTGTTTTAAAAAGAGTTGTGATAAATCGTCTTTATTTTCATAAAGATGAAAAGCATTAAAATCTGCGGCCTTTTAAATCGATGACGGCATATATGTTTAATTTGTGACCTGGTGCACGCTTTATCGCCGGGTTTTTCGCGTTATTTGCACTTTTGCTCGAAGGTTCATCGTTTGTGCAAAAGTTTAAAAATAGACCTCGGGAAAAATATTTAAACATTTATTCACCTTTTCGCTACTTATTGTTTGAAATCACGAGGCCGCACCGTATAATTTGACCGCTTTTTGATGCTTGACTCCGGGCCGTAAAGAACGTTTTATACGACACGCGACATACCTCAAAGGGAGCAGGAGTTAAGAAAGATTATGTCTGTGTCGCTCTTTAGCCGAAACGTTGCTCGCAGGCTTCTGCTTATTCAGTTTCTGGCAGTAATGGCAAGTGGATTGCTGTTTAGCCTCAAAGACCCCTTCTGGGGCATTTCCGCCGTGAGCGGAGGTATGGCAGTCTTATTGCCGAATATGTTGTTTATGATTTTTGCCTGGCGTCATCAGGCGAATACACCTTCTAAAGGCCGTGTGGCCTGGACCTTCGCCCTCGGTGAGGCGCTCAAGGTGTTACTGACATTCGTGTTACTGGTGGTGGCGCTGGCAGTTTTGAAGGCGGTTTTTTTGCCGCTGATAGTCACGTGGGTTTCGGTGCTAGTGGTTCAGATACTGGCACCTGCTGTAATTAACAACAAAGGGTAAGAGGCATCATGTCTGCAGGAGAAATTTCAACACCGCAGGAGTACATCGGTCACCATCTGAATAACCTTCAGATTGACTTGCGTACCTTCTCGCTGGTGGATCCGCATAACCCCCCGGCCACGTTCTGGACGCTCAATATCGACTCCATGTTTTTCTCGGTGGTCCTGGGTCTGTTGTTCCTGGTGATGTTCCGTAGCGTAGCGAAGAAAGCGACCAGCGGCGTACCGGGGAAATTCCAGACGGCGATCGAGCTGGTGATTGGTTTTGTTAATGGTAGCGTCAAAGACATGTACCACGGCAAAAGCAAGCTTATCGCGCCACTGGCCCTGACGATTTTCGTCTGGGTATTCCTGATGAACCTGATGGATTTGCTGCCTATCGACCTGCTGCCGTATATCGGTGAGCATGTGTTCGGTCTGCCTGCGCTGCGTGTGGTGCCGTCTGCTGACGTTAACATCACGCTCTCAATGGCACTGGGCGTGTTTATCCTGATTCTGTTCTACAGCATCAAAATGAAGGGTATTGGCGGTTTCGCTAAAGAGCTGACTCTCCAGCCGTTCAACCATCCGGTATTTATTCCGGTAAACCTTATCCTTGAGGGCGTGAGCCTGCTGTCCAAACCGGTCTCTCTCGGTCTGCGACTGTTCGGTAACATGTACGCGGGTGAGTTGATTTTCATTCTGATCGCGGGTCTTCTGCCGTGGTGGTCACAGTGGATTCTGAATGTGCCATGGGCCATTTTCCACATCCTGATCATTACGCTGCAAGCCTTTATCTTCATGGTTCTGACGATCGTCTATCTGTCGATGGCGTCTGAAGAGCACTGATTTTTAACAACACTACTACGTTTTAACTGAAACAAACTGGAGACTGTCATGGAAAACCTGAATATGGATCTGCTGTACTTGGCTGCCGCTGTGATGATGGGTCTGGCGGCGATCGGTGCTGCGATCGGTATCGGCATCCTCGGGGGTAAATTCCTGGAAGGCGCTGCGCGTCAGCCGGATCTGATTCCTCTGCTGCGTACTCAGTTCTTTATCGTTATGGGTCTGGTGGATGCAATCCCGATGATCGCTGTGGGTCTGGGTCTGTACGTGATGTTTGCTGTCGCGTAGTAAGGGTTGCTTTTCAAGCAATTGTTTAGAACGTTAACCAGATAAGAGGCATTGTGCTGTGAATCTAAACGCAACAATCCTCGGCCAGGCCATCGCGTTTGTCCTGTTCGTTCTGTTCTGCATGAAGTATGTATGGCCGCCGTTGATTGCTGCCATCGAAAAACGTCAGAAAGAGATTGCTGACGGTCTCGCTTCCGCAGAACGGGCCAAAAAGGACCTGGATCTTGCACAGGCCAATGCGACCGACCAGCTGAAAAAAGCGAAAGCTGAAGCTCAGGTTATCATTGAACAGGCGAACAAACGCCGTGCTCAGATCCTGGACGAAGCGAAAGCTGAAGCCGAGCAGGAACGTAACAAAATCGTGGCGCAGGCGCAGGCGGAAATTGACGCCGAACGTAAACGCGCTCGCGAAGAGCTGCGTAAACAAGTGGCTCTGCTGGCTGTTGCTGGCGCCGAGAAGATCATCGAGCGTTCCGTGGATGAAGCTGCTAACAGCGACATCGTGAATAAACTGGTCGCTGAACTGTAAGGAGGAGGGGCTGATGTCTGAATTTGTAACGGTAGCTCGCCCCTACGCCAAAGCAGCTTTTGACTTTGCCGTCGAAACCCAAAGCGTTGACCGCTGGCAGGATATGCTGGCGTTCGCCGCCGAGGTGACGAAAAACGAACAAATGGCCGAGCTGCTCTCCGGTGCGATTGCACCGGAAACGCTCGCCGACTCGTTTATCGCCGTATGTGGTGAGCAACTGGACGAAAAAGGCCAAAACCTGATTCGTGTGATGGCCGAAAATGGTCGTCTTAAGGTGCTCCCTGATGTTCTTGAGCAGTTCATTCAATTGCGCGCGGCCAGCGAGGCTATCGCCGAAGTCGAAGTGACTTCCGCCTCCGCACTGAGTGAAGAACAGCTTGCGAAAATCAGCACAGCGATGGAAAAACGTCTGTCACGTAAAGTGAAGCTGAATTGCAATATCGATAAGTCTGTAATGGCAGGCGTAATCATCCGAGCGGGTGATATGGTCATTGATGGCAGCGTACGCGGCCGTCTTGAGCGCCTTGCAGACGTCTTGCAGTCTTAAGGGGACTGGAGCATGCAACTGAATTCCACCGAAATCAGCGAACTGATCAAGCAGCGCATTGCTCAGTTCAGTGTTGTGAGTGAAGCTCACAACGAAGGTACTATTGTTTCTGTAAGCGACGGTGTTATCCGCATCCACGGCCTGGCCGACTGTATGCAGGGCGAGATGATTTCTCTGCCGGGTAACCGTTACGCTATCGCACTGAACCTGGAGCGCGACTCCGTAGGTGCAGTTGTGATGGGTCCGTACGCTGACCTCGCCGAAGGCATGAAGGTCAAATGTACTGGCCGTATTCTTGAAGTTCCGGTTGGCCGTGGCCTGCTGGGTCGTGTGGTGAACACCCTGGGTGCGCCAATCGACGGTAAAGGTCCGGTTGATAACGATGGCTTCTCGCCAATCGAAGTTATCGCACCAGGCGTTATCGATCGTCAGTCCGTCGACCAGCCGGTTCAGACCGGTTACAAATCCGTCGACGCCATGATCCCAATCGGTCGTGGTCAGCGTGAGCTGATCATCGGCGACCGTCAGACCGGTAAAACGGCGATGGCTATCGATGCCATCATCAACCAGCGCGACTCCGGCATCAAATGTGTGTACGTGGCCATCGGCCAGAAAGCGTCCACCATTGCTAACGTGGTTCGTAAACTGGAAGAGCACGGCGCACTGTCCAACACCATCGTTGTTGTGGCAACTGCCTCTGAATCCGCTGCACTGCAATACCTGGCGCCGTATGCCGGTTGCGCAATGGGCGAATACTTCCGTGACCGCGGTGAAGATGCGCTGATCGTATACGATGACCTGTCTAAACAGGCCGTTGCTTACCGTCAGGTTTCCCTGCTGCTCCGTCGTCCGCCAGGACGTGAAGCGTTCCCGGGCGACGTATTTTACCTCCACTCCCGTCTGCTGGAGCGCGCATCCCGCGTAAACGCGGAATACGTAGAGAACTTCACCAAAGGTGAAGTGAAAGGTAAAACCGGCTCCCTGACTGCCTTGCCGATTATCGAAACGCAGGCGGGTGACGTTTCCGCGTTCGTTCCGACCAACGTAATCTCCATTACCGATGGTCAGATCTTCCTGGAAACCAACCTGTTTAACTCCGGTATTCGTCCGGCAGTTAACCCGGGTATCTCCGTATCCCGTGTAGGTGGCGCAGCGCAGACCAAGATCATCAAGAAACTGTCCGGTGGTATCCGTACCGCGCTGGCACAGTATCGTGAGCTGGCGGCGTTCTCTCAGTTCGCATCCGATCTGGACGAAGCAACCCGTAAACAGCTGAGCCACGGTCAGAAAGTGACCGAGCTGCTGAAACAGAAACAGTATGCCCCTATGTCTGTTGCACAACAGGGCCTGGTGCTGTTCGCGGCTGAACGCGGTTACCTCGAAGATGTGGAACTGGCGAAAATCGGTAGCTTCGAAGCCGCTCTGCTGGCGTACGTTGACCGTGAACACGCTCCGCTGATGCAAGAGATCAACCAGTCCGGTGGCTATAACGACGAAATCGAAGGCAAGCTGAAAGGCATCCTCGATTCCTTCAAAGCAACCCAGTCCTGGTAACGTCTGGCGGCCTGTCTTAGGGCAGGCCGTAAGGCATTGAGGAGAAGCTCATGGCCGGCGCAAAAGAGATACGTAGTAAGATCGCAAGCGTCCAGAACACGCAAAAGATCACTAAAGCGATGGAGATGGTCGCCGCTTCCAAAATGCGTAAATCGCAGGATCGCATGGCGTCCAGCCGTCCTTATGCAGATACCATGCGCAAAGTGATTGGTCACCTTGCGAACGGTAATCTGGAATATAAGCACCCCTATCTGGAAGAGCGCGATGTAAAACGCGTGGGCTACCTGGTAGTGTCGACCGACCGTGGTCTGTGCGGTGGCTTGAACATTAACCTGTTCAAAAAAGTGCTGGCGGATATGAAAGCATGGTCCGATAAAGGCGTTCAGAGCGAACTCGCGATGATCGGCTCTAAAGGCGTCTCTTTCTTCAATTCCGTTGGTGCCAACGTGGTAGCTCAGGTGACCGGTATGGGTGATAACCCGTCCCTGTCTGAACTGATCGGCCCGGTGAAAGTCATGCTGCAGGCTTACGACGAAGGTCGTCTGGATAAGCTTTATATTGTTAGCAATAAATTTATCAACACCATGTCTCAGGTTCCGACCATCACTCAGCTGCTGCCTTTACCGGCTGCAGAAGATGAAGAGTTGAAGCATAAATCCTGGGATTACCTGTATGAACCCGATCCAAAAGCGCTGCTGGATACGCTCCTGCGCCGTTATGTTGAATCTCAGGTTTATCAGGGTGTTGTTGAAAACCTGGCCAGCGAGCAGGCCGCACGTATGGTGGCGATGAAAGCCGCGACCGACAATGGCGGCAGCCTGATTAAAGAGCTGCAGTTGGTATACAACAAAGCTCGTCAGGCCAGCATTACTCAGGAACTCACCGAGATCGTCGGTGGTGCATCCGCGGTATAACCAGGTTAATTCGTAGAGGATTCATGATGGCTACTGGAAAAATTGTCCAGGTAATCGGCGCCGTGGTTGACGTCGAATTCCCTCAGGATGCCGTACCGCGCGTGTACGATGCTCTTGAGGTTCAGAATGGTAACGAGACGCTGGTGCTGGAAGTTCAGCAGCAGCTCGGCGGTGGTATCGTACGTACCATCGCCATGGGTTCTTCCGACGGTCTGCGTCGTGGTCTGCAAGTAACAGACCTCCAGCACCCGATCGAAGTCCCGGTAGGTAAAGCAACACTGGGTCGTATCATGAACGTGCTCGGTCAGCCGATCGACATGAAAGGCGACATCGGTGAAGAAGATCGTTGGGCTATCCACCGTTCTGCGCCGTCCTATGAAGAGCTCTCCAGCTCTCAGGAACTGCTGGAAACCGGCATCAAAGTAATCGACCTGATGTGTCCGTTCGCCAAGGGCGGTAAAGTCGGTCTGTTCGGTGGTGCGGGTGTAGGTAAAACCGTAAACATGATGGAGCTGATCCGTAACATCGCGATCGAGCACTCCGGTTACTCTGTGTTTGCGGGCGTGGGTGAGCGTACTCGTGAGGGTAACGACTTCTACCACGAAATGACTGACTCCAACGTACTGGATAAAGTATCCCTGGTGTACGGCCAGATGAACGAGCCGCCGGGAAACCGTCTGCGCGTTGCACTGACCGGCCTGACCATGGCTGAGAAGTTCCGTGACGAAGGTCGTGACGTTCTGCTGTTCGTCGACAACATCTACCGTTATACCCTCGCCGGTACTGAAGTATCCGCACTGCTGGGCCGTATGCCTTCAGCGGTAGGTTACCAGCCGACGCTGGCGGAAGAGATGGGTGTTCTGCAGGAACGTATCACCTCTACCAAAACCGGTTCTATCACCTCCGTTCAGGCGGTATACGTACCGGCGGATGACTTGACTGACCCGTCTCCGGCAACCACCTTTGCGCACCTTGACGCAACCGTGGTACTGAGCCGTCAGATCGCTTCTCTGGGTATCTACCCGGCCGTTGACCCGTTGGATTCCACCAGCCGTCAGCTGGATCCGCTGGTAGTTGGCCAGGAGCACTACGACACCGCGCGTGGCGTACAGTCTCTGCTGCAGCGTTATCAGGAACTGAAAGACATCATCGCCATCCTCGGTATGGATGAGCTGTCTGAAGAAGACAAACTGGTGGTTGCTCGCGCTCGTAAGATCCAGCGCTTCCTCTCCCAGCCGTTCTTCGTTGCGGAAGTATTCACCGGTTCTCCGGGTAAATACGTCTCCCTGAAAGACACCATCCGTGGCTTTAAAGGCATCATGGAAGGCGAATACGATCACCTGCCGGAGCAGGCGTTCTACATGGTCGGTTCCATCGACGAAGCCGTGGAAAAAGCCAAAAAACTTTAACGCCTTAATCGGAGGGTGATATGGCAATGACTTACCACCTGGATGTCGTCAGCGCAGAGCAACAGATGTTCTCTGGTCTGGTCGAGAAAATCCAGGTAACGGGTAGTGAAGGTGAACTGGGTGTTTTCCCGGGTCACGCCCCGCTGCTCACCGCCATTAAGCCTGGTATGATCCGCATCGTTAAACAGTTCGGTCATGAAGAGTTTATCTACCTGTCCGGCGGCATTCTCGAAGTGCAGCCTGGCAGCGTGACCGTTCTGGCTGATACAGCAATTCGTGGCCAGGATCTCGACGAAGCGCGAGCTCTGGAAGCGAAGCGTAAAGCAGAAGAGCACATTAAAGGCTCTCACGGTGACGTGGATTACGCTCAGGCGTCTGCAGAGCTGGCGAAAGCTATCGCGAAACTGCGTGTTATCGAGTTGACGAAGAAAGCGATGTAACACCGGCTTGAACGTTAAAAAGCCAGTCTGGTCTCCAGGCTGGCTTTTTTTATGGCTGCGTTTCAGGAAAAATGAAACTAAAAATGCGTTTTAATATTTTGTGATAAATGTCACAAAAATGTTGATCGATTTAACAGCGAGGCGTAGACTCCTTTTCTGTGATGTACATCACATAACCAAATTCAAAAAAGGAAGCCATCATGAAACTGATCAACAAAATCATCGCTATGTTCAGCAACATGAACGTCTCTTTCGGCACGTTCAATCACTGATTGCTGTGATGCCGTGTGGCGCTGCGCTGACTCCGCCTGGAGAAGCGAGCGCCATCGGGCTATCACTTCAGCGCCGCCTCCACCGCCGCGCTCTCCAGCTCCTTCCCTTCGCTGTTCACGCTTTTTCCCTGCCTGATAAAGTAGTTAGTGTTATCAATATTCCCGATCACCGCATCGTCATAGCGACCCGGCGCGCTGCGCACCGATTTGTTGCCCCGAAACACCCCCTGCGTTGAAGCGTCGCCATACGGGCTGGGTCGGAAGATAAAATTGAAGCGCTGGTTATCAGCCGCAATGTTGTTCTCCACCAGCAGCCTGCCGGGATTGAAATTATCGGTAAACCCATCCAGATGGTTACCCACCGCTTTACTGTTACGGATCTGATGCGCTACCGGCTGCCCTTCCCCGCCGAGCTTAAAACCGTTACTGGTATTGTTGCGGGCAATTGAATTCTCGATCACCACTACCCCATTGGCACCATCTTCAATCTTGTTAAACAGGTCGAAACCGTCGTCGATGTTGTCATGGGCGTAGCAGCGGATCAGCCGGTTCCCCTCCCCTACGCGCATTTTTACCGCGAAGCCGTCGGCGTTAATCTTGCCCGCATCTTCATTGCCCCACGACTCTGAATCGACCACCCGGTTATCGCTGGCCCACAGCGCGCGGCCAATCTTCTCCGGGGAGGAGATCTGAATGCCGGTGTCATCGTTACGCCAGGCAACGACCTTTTCAATCAGGTTATGGCTGCCCTGGATGCGCAGGCTCTTCTCCGTCACCTCAATCCCTTTGATCCGCCAGTAGCTGGCATCAAGCAGCAGACCATGGATCACCACTTTGCCTTCTGCTTCCAGCGTTTTGCGCTGTTTGAGCAGACCGCTCGCCGTCAGCGGAATTTCGGTATAGGGGTAATCGCCAGCCTGCAACACGATTTTGCCGCCCGGCGGCAGCAAGCGGATTGCCGTGGCGATATCCAGCGGTGCGGCGGCGGTGCCGGAGCCCTCTGCCATACCCTGCGGCGCAACATGCAGCGTCAGTGCCACCGGGTCGACCTTCTCAACCTTGATCTGTTGAACCACGGCTTCCCCTCCCGCTTTTGGGGTGAAGGTGAGCGCAAAAATGGTGTTTTGTTTCAGCCGTGTCGGCAGGGTGTACATCTCGCCCGCTTTTACCGGTTTATCATTACCGATCACCACTTCATTCTCCCGCACGCTGAAGCTGCCATCGTAGTTGGCCCGCGCCTGGAGCTGGTATTTCTCACTGCCACTTTGGGCAGGCGAAGCGATTTGCACCACCACCGGTAATACGGGTGGTTGCCACGGCGCAGAAGCAACCGTATGGGCTTCAGAGGTGGTTAACGAGGCGTCGGTAACGGTGATTTTCGCGTTACGCGAGGCGAAGAAACCAACGTAATAAAATGCTTTGTCCTGTACCGCGATGAGATTGGCGCGTGGGATATGCTGGCTGACCCATTGCTCGCTCCCGGCGGGCGCCCAGCTGCTGACAAAGCCGTTATCAGTACGCTCAAGCTTAAGTCGGAAAGCCGGTGTTTTGCGCAGATCCACCTCTTCCCGATAGCTGGTTTTGACAATCGCTGCGCCGGCGTTGCCCCACGGCTGCGTGACGCCTTCCCGGCTGATAGCCTGCATTTTGACGCGGAAATTATCCTTTTTGTCCTGGGTCATAATGGCGTTCATCACCATATTGGAAGCGGCCGGAAACTCTTCATACCCCTCCTGCAAAGGCTGCTGGCGCGCGGGGCCGATCACATCGCGCACCAGCAAGCCCGCGCCCTCTTGTGCCGCAGGCTTTGCGCCATTCTCCGGGCCAAACTGATCGACGGTGACGGTCGCCTGCAGCGTAAAATTTTTGCCGACCGGCAGCGTTGTATAGAAGAAGGTGAGGCCATCATGGGAGTTGGCAATTTTGCCGCCGCGGCTCTCCAGGGTGATGGGCTTTGACAGATCGGCGATCGTTTCGGCTGTGAGCTTCTTACCCGCAATTGTCACATCATTGACGCCAATCTTTCCGGCAAGCACGTTTGATGAGAAATTGAGATCGGTCGACTGGCCGAAAGCAATGGCTCTCCACTCTGCCGTGGGTTCAGCGAAGGTTGGGGCGCAGACAAGGGAACTGCATATCGCGAGGGCCAGAGGTATTTTATAATTCATTTTATTCTCCTGATGGATAATTGCCGTTTATTATCATCAATATGAAACGGTGTTTCTTTTTTATGGCTCACACTCTTTGCTTAATAAAACATCGTTTTGTTTTGTGCGATCTTTATTCAGGATGAAAAATAACAGCTAACTCATTGTATAAATGAGCAGCAGTGAAAAATGGAGCGACTTTCAGCCGGTAAAGTGCTTTACTTTGCCCGCAAAAGGCGCGCTACAGCGCTCTTTAAATGGAATATTGCGCGTTTCATCAGCACTCCATTTCATGCTACAAAATATGTAGTATTTTCAATATGAAAGAGGTTAACTTCTTTCCCAAATAATAGTCAGGACGAATATGTTGAACGCAAAAATGAGCGTGGTGATCCTTGCGGCTGGCAAAGGCACACGCATGTACTCCGATCTTCCCAAAGTGCTGCATACTCTTGCAGGTAAAGCGATGGTGCAGCATGTCATTGATGCTGCTACGAAATTGGGTGCGGATCATGTTCATCTCGTATACGGCCACGGTGGCGAACTGCTTAAACAGCGCCTCGTAGACGACAAACTTAACTGGGTGCTGCAAGCGGAACAGCTCGGCACCGGTCACGCCATGCAGCAGGCGGCGCCCTTCTTTGCTGACGATGAAGATATTTTAATGCTCTACGGCGATGTGCCGCTGATCTCCGTCGAAACCCTTGAGCGCCTGCGTGAAGCCAAACCGCAGGGCGGCATTGGGCTGCTTACCGTTAAACTCGACGATCCGACCGGTTATGGCCGCATTACCCGTGAAAACGGCGCGGTCACCGGCATCGTTGAGCAGAAAGATGCCACTGAAGCCCAGCGGCAGATTAATGAGATCAACACCGGCATTCTGATCGCCAACGGCGCAGACCTGAAGCGCTGGCTCGCTAAGCTGACCAATAATAATGCGCAGGGTGAATACTACATCACTGACATTATCAGCCTGGCTTACCACGAAGGGCGTGAAATTGCCGCCGTTCACCCGCAGCGCTTAAGCGAAGTGGAAGGGGTGAATAACCGCCTGCAACTGTCGCGTCTCGAGCGTGCATACCAGGCTGAACAGGCAGAGAAGCTGCTGCTGGCAGGCGTGATGTTGCGCGATCCGGCGCGGTTCGATCTGCGCGGCACGCTCTCTCATGGCCGCGATATTGAGATCGACACCAACGTCATCATTGAAGGCAACGTTACGCTGGGTAATCGCGTAAAAATTGGCGCAGGCGTGATCCTGAAGAACTGCGTGATTGGCGATGATTGCGAGATCAGCCCCTACAGCGTGGTGGAAGATGCCCGTCTGGACGCGGATTGCACCATCGGCCCGTTTGCCCGTTTACGTCCGGGCGCAGAGCTGCTGGCTGGCGCGCACGTGGGTAACTTCGTTGAGATGAAAAAAGCGCGTCTCGGCAAAGGTTCAAAAGCAGGTCACCTGACTTACCTCGGCGACGCGGAGATTGGCGATAACGTTAACGTCGGCGCAGGGGTGATTACCTGCAACTACGACGGTGCTAATAAATTCAAAACCATCATTGGCGATGATGTATTTGTCGGCTCCGATACGCAGCTGGTGGCACCGGTCACGGTTGCCAAAGGCGCGACCATCGCCGCTGGTACCACCGTTACCCGCGATATCGCCGAAAACGAGCTGGTATTAAGCCGTGTGCCGCAGGTGCACAAGCAGGGCTGGCAACGTCCGGTGAAGAAGAAGTAAAGCAATAAGACCGGATATGCTCAGCGCTATCCGGCACAGATTCAGGGTTGAGAGGAAGATAATCCTCCGCCCGCCAGGCAGTACCTATAACAATAACCCCACTCTCTACAAGGCTCGGGGCGTCCGCAAAGCGGACACGTACACGGAAGCATTCGCGGCGCCGCAAAACGGTGGCCCGATCGCGACGTGTAAACAGGTTGACCGACAACAAAAGGCATAATGCCAAAATCGGAATCAAAAACTATGTGTGGAATTGTAGGCGCAGTCGCGCAGCGTGATGTTGCAGAAATTCTTCTCGAAGGCTTACGTCGCCTCGAATACCGTGGCTATGACTCTGCCGGTCTGGCAGTCGTCGACGAAAAGGGTCATATGACCCGTCTGCGTCGCCTCGGTAAAGTGCAGATGCTGTCGCAGGCGGCGGAAGATCATCCGCTGCACGGCGGAACCGGTATCGCGCACACCCGTTGGGCGACCCATGGCGAACCGTCGGAAGGAAACGCGCATCCGCACGTTTCTGAACATATCGTTGTCGTACATAACGGCATTATCGAAAACCATGAACCGCTGCGCGAAGAGCTGAAAGCGCGCGGGTATGTGTTTGTCTCCGAAACCGACACCGAAGTGATTGCTCACCTGGTGCACTGGGAGCTGGAACAGGGCGGTACGCTGCGTGAAGCGGTACTGCGCACCATCCCGCAGTTACGCGGTGCCTACGGCACGGTGATTATGGATACCCGTCATCCTGAGACTCTGTTGGCCGCGCGCTCCGGAAGCCCGCTGGTTATCGGTCTTGGCATGGGCGAAAACTTTATCGCTTCTGACCAGCTGGCACTGCTGCCGGTGACCCGTCGCTTTATCTTCCTCGAAGAGGGTGATATTGCGGAAGTGACCCGCCGTAGCGTGACGATATTTGATAAATCTGGCGTGGAAACCAAACGCCCGGATATCGAATCGAGTCTGCAGTACGACGCGGGCGATAAAGGTATCTATCGCCACTACATGCAGAAAGAGATCTACGAGCAGCCGAACGCCATCAAAAACACCCTGACAGGCCGCATCAGCCATGGCGAAGTCGATCTCAGCGAGCTGGGACCGAACGCGAACGAAATGCTGTCGAAAGTCGAACATATCCAGATCGTCGCCTGCGGTACCTCTTACAACTCCGGTATGGTGTCACGCTACTGGTTTGAATCGCTGGCCGGTGTGCCGTGCGATGTGGAGATTGCGTCAGAGTTCCGCTACCGCAAATCCGCCGTGCGTCGCAACAGCCTGATGATCACCCTTTCGCAGTCCGGTGAAACGGCCGATACGCTGGCGGCGCTGCGTCTGTCGAAAGAGCTGGGTTACCTGGGGTCGCTGGCAATCTGTAACGTACCGGGCTCCTCGCTGGTGCGTGAATCGGATCTGGCGATGATGACCAACGCCGGTACCGAAATCGGTGTTGCTTCAACCAAAGCCTTCACCACGCAGTTAACGGTGCTGCTGATGCTGGTGGCGAAACTGAGCCGCCTGAAAGGCCAGGATGCATCTATTGAGCACGATATCGTGCACGGCCTGCAGGCGCTGCCGAACCGTATCGAGCAGATGCTGTCGCAGGATAAACGCATTGAAGCGCTGGCAGAGGATTTCTCTGACAAGCATCACGCGCTGTTCCTCGGCCGCGGCGATCAGTACCCGATCGCGCTGGAAGGCGCGCTGAAGCTGAAAGAGATCTCCTATATTCACGCTGAAGCCTATGCCGCAGGCGAGCTGAAACATGGCCCGCTGGCGCTGATTGACGCCGATATGCCGGTTATCGTGGTTGCACCGAACAACGAACTGCTGGAAAAACTGAAATCCAACATCGAAGAAGTGCGCGCCCGCGGTGGCGTGCTGTACGTCTTCGCCGATCAGGATGCCGGTTTCACCAGCAGCGACAACATGCACATCATTGAAATGCCGCACGTAGAAGAGACGATTGCACCGATCTTCTACACCGTGCCGCTGCAACTGCTGGCCTATCACGTCGCGCTGATTAAAGGCACCGACGTTGACCAGCCGCGCAACCTGGCAAAATCGGTAACGGTGGAATAATCCTAAACTAACGTCATCTGCCCATCGGGAGGGTGACGTTAACCGTAGTGTAAATAAGTCCGGATATGCTCCTTAAAAAAGCATACCGGATTTTTTTATGTCTCAAATTCGTATCACGGTTAACCTGGCTGCCGCACCTGACCTGCTTTTCTGGAAAATGTCCGGCAGTGAATCGCTCTCTGAGCCTTTTGAATATGCGCTTACGCTATTGGGTGAAGATGCCCGCATTGACCGAAGTCAGATCCTCGGGCAGCCCATCACTATTGATATTCCTGCGCAGGGCGGCGTGGTAAGGCGTTATATCAATGGCAGAGTGACCAGTGTTGCCGTCTCTTCCGTCGAGCTATCGGGGGAGCGTTACGCCGCCTATCAGCTCAGCGTTGAGTCCGACCTCTGGCCAATGCGGCTGGCGCGCGATATGCGTATCTTTCAGGCGCAAACCATCCCGCAGATTGTGCAGACCATGATGTCCGAACAGGGCGTGAAAGTAGACGATCAGCTGACGCAAAGTTACCGGGTGTGGGAATATTGCGTGCAGTATCAGGAGAGCAGCCTGGACTTTATCTGTCGGCTGATGGAGCTGGAGGGGATCAGCTGGTATTTCCGCCACCAGCCGGATAGCCACACGCTGGTGCTGGCGGATGCCGGTACCGCTTTTCCTTCTGCGCCAGGTTATGAGGTGATCCCCTATATTCAAACTGCCGCAGGCGGTGTGGCTGATTTTGAAGGCATCAGCCAATGGTCGCTGCACGATCGCGTCACGCCAGGGCTTTTTAGCACCGAAGATTATGATTTTCGTAAGCCCAACGCCTGGCTGTTCCAGGCGCGGCAGAATCCCGCCTCGCCCTCTCCCGGCCAGATCGATGTTTACGAATGGCCCGGTCGCTTTGTTGAGCAAAATGACGGCGAATATTATGCCCGCATCAAACAGGAGCGCTGGCAGGTTGATCATCAACAGATTTCCGCCACCGCCACCGCAAGCGGCATTGCCGCCGGTCATACCTTCCAGTTAACCCATGCGCCGTTTGCGCAGGATAACGGGCGTTATCTGGTGACAAAAACCGTGCTGCACATTGAAGAGAACCGCTATGCCAGCGGTGATGAGGGCGCCAGCTCGCGGTTGATAAACTTCAGCGTTATTCCTGCGTCGCTGGTCTGGCGGCCGGAGCAGCGAACCGCCTGGCCTCGCACCTATGGTCCGCAGACTGCCCGCGTTGTTGGCCCCGCCGGGGAGACGATATGGACCGATAAATATGGCCGTATCAAGGTGAAATTCCACTGGGATCGGTTGGGCAAGAGTGATGAAACCAGCTCCTGCTGGGTGCGCGTCTCCAGCGCGTGGGCGGGACAGGGATTCGGCGGCGTGCAGATCCCGCGCGTCGGCGATGAGGTGGTGATTGATTTTATTAATGGCGATCCCGACCGGCCCATCGTCACCGGGCGCGTCTACAACGATGCGAATATGCCGCCATGGGCGCTACCCGCTGCCGCCACGGTGATGGGGTTTATGACGCGCTCGAAAACCGGCAGCTGTGACAACGCCAGCTATCTGCTGTTTGAGGATAAGCTCGGCGTTGAGCGGGTCGATATGCATGCTGAAAAGGATATGAATATCTCCGTTGAGAACAACCAGGCGATCACCGTTGGCGGCAACAGAAGCCTGACGGTGTCGGGTGAGCTTGCCGATGAGGTGACAAAAAAAGCGGACTTTACATACCACGCTACCCGCACCACGCTGGTGGAGCAGAAGGACACGCGCACGGTGAATAATGGCGAAGAGCTGACGGTCACCAATGGGCGCGTGAAGAGCGTCACCAGCGGCGGGGAGAAGGTGACGATCAAAGGGGGACGCGTTGAGGAAATTGAAGGCGCGGCTTCACAGCATGTCACTGCATTAGTGAGCTATACCTTTGATAGCGGCGTCACCTCGACCATTACCGGCGATCGTCAAGAGCAGATTTCTCAACACCTGACGCAGACCATCGAGGGAAATAGCGCGGCCACCATCAACGGCAGGTGGGATCAGACCGTCGCCGAAGGGGCGAAAATCTACTCGCCGAAGACGATCACCATTGAGAGCGCGGAGAAGGTCCATATAAAGACGCCGCATGCGTTTGAATATAAAGATCATAAAGAGACGGCATCGCTTTTCTCTTTTGATTTCACCGCCCTCAAGGTCGCTACCGAAGGCTCTTCATTCACCCTGTCAGCGATAAGCAAGGTAGGTTTAACGAGCCTCAAGTTCGATAAATCGGCATTTGATTTAGCCTCGCATGAAGGGCGCGTCGCATTTGGCAAAGCGATGATGCAGTATGGCCAGGTCATGGCGTCGGTTCATGGCTTAACGATGTTTATGTAAAGGATTGAGTATGAAGATTGCG
This sequence comes from Kosakonia sp. S42, assembly GCF_016624785.1. Taxonomy (NCBI): domain Bacteria; kingdom Pseudomonadati; phylum Pseudomonadota; class Gammaproteobacteria; order Enterobacterales; family Enterobacteriaceae; genus Kosakonia; species Kosakonia sp. S42. The sequence continues at coordinate 34,814 of NZ_JACVTW010000007.1, forward strand.
ATCGCTTTTTCTGTCCTCTTTATCGTAGGGATGATCGCCTACATCGTTTACCTGTTTAATCGCGATCACCGCATCCAGACCCAGGGGCGTGACCTGCAGGCCACCATCGAAGAGGTGAGCTATATCAGCTCTAATGATAACGGCACTCAAAATATCCGTTACCGGCTGGCGATTCATGATGGGAGCGTGACGCGCTCGGTCGAGGGGAAAGAGACCATTGCTGCGTTCAACTCACCGAAAATGCAGAAAGGGCAGAAGGTCGATATTAAGTACCTCGATGACCAGCATATTCTGTTTATTTTTGATAAGCAGGAGTCGTCGGCGAACCCGGGGTAATGCGGGATTAAAAAGAGGCTGCCAGGCGGCAACCTCTTTAGACCCTATTTTACTTTCTGGCTCAGGTCAGCAAGCTGTTTCTCAAGGGTGCTGATGCTGCGCTGCATATCGTCGACTTTACGGCTGAGATCGTCATTGCTTCTTTTCAGCTCATCCCTTTCGCGGCCCATCTTCTCAACATCTCTTTCCATATCCTTCATTTTTTCCTGCTGCTTAGGGTAATCGCGCTGGATCTCGGAAAGGGTTCTTGCGCTGAGATCAGATGCCGGTGAGATATACGTTTTTCCTTGGGCAGACGAGCCCTGTTCATAGGTCATCAGTGTATCGCCCGAATAGTGGTTGGACATGAAATATACGGGTTCATCTGCTGCCTGGCTGGCGGTAGCGGGTAACAACATCAGCAATCCTGTCGCGAAAACAATTGTTCTGTTCATACTCATCCTTAGTGTCCACTCAGTGGTGTTAACAACGCCTGTTCAACACCGCTATATACATATGAAAACCAGGGTTTGTCTCCTACCTCTTTTCAGTAGCGATGAAGGATAAAAAATCAGCATTGGATGATTGTGAAGTGCGTGGGAAAGCGCGTGGTAGAGGCGGAGGTTTTGCGTAAATTTTATTCGGTCAGGGCGAGCAGCCTCGCCTTTTCAGCTACATTTGGATTGTCATAAAAATAAAACATCAGCCAATTGTTAAGGTGTTCTCTAACCTTAATACCTTGATTTTTATAGCTAATAAATATTGGTGCTGCGAAAAGCTGCCGCTGTCATCAAACAGTAACAATCGTTGCATATAACTGTCATCAAAGTGTCCTATTTTGCTCCGAGTAGCAACTCAAACAACGATTTACGATTCCTGCAGGAGACATTATGAACGTTATGCGTACCACTGTCGCAACTGTTGTCGCCGCGACCTTTTCTCTGAGTGCTTTTGCTGTCAATGCCGCAGCTAGCCTGACTGGTGCGGGCGCAACTTTCCCTGCGCCGGTGTATGCCAAGTGGGCTGATACCTACCAAAAAGAGACGGGCAATAAGGTCAACTATCAGGGCATCGGCTCCTCCGGTGGCGTGAAGCAGATCACCGCCAAAACCGTTGATTTCGGTGCATCCGATGCACCGCTGTCTGACGAAAAACTCTCCCAGGAAGGTCTGTTCCAGTTCCCGACCGTCATCGGCGGCATCGTGCTGGCTATTAACGTACCGGGCGTAAAATCTGGCGAGCTGGTTCTCGACGGTAAAACCCTGGGCGATATCTACCTCGGCAAAATCAAAAAATGGGACGACGCGGCTATCGCCAAACTCAACCCGGGCCTGAAACTGCCTTCACAGAACATCGCCGTGGTTCGCCGCGCTGACGGTTCCGGTACCTCGTTCGTCTTCACCAGCTACCTGGCGAAAGTGAACGAAGAGTGGAAATCTAAAGTCGGTTCTGGCTCTACCGTTAACTGGCCGACCGGTCTGGGCGGTAAAGGTAACGACGGCATCGCCGCCTTCGTTCAGCGTCTGCCGGGCTCAATCGGTTACGTTGAGTACGCTTACGCTAAACAGAACAACCTGACCTACACCAAACTGATGTCTGCTGATGGCAAAGCCGTTAGCCCGACCGAAGAGAGCTTCTCTAACGCGGCAAAAGATATCGACTGGAGCAAATCCTTCGCCCAGGACCTGACCAACCAGAAAGGTGCTGATGTGTGGCCAATCACCTCCACCACCTTCATCCTGGTACACAAAGAGCAGGCGAAACCTGAGCAGGGCGCTGAAGTGCTGAAGTTCTTTGACTGGGCGTACAAAAACGGCGGCAAACAGGCTAACGATCTCGATTACGCCACCCTGCCGGGCAGCGTTGTTGAACAAGTTCGCGCCGCATGGAAAACCAACGTGAAAGACAGCAGCGGTAAAGCCGTTTACTAATCGCTGATTTTTGAAGAACATGGCGGATGGCGCTTACACCATCCGCCTTACAGATCCTCTGTAGGCCCGGTAAGCGCAAGCGCCTGCGGGCAACTTCGTAAGACGTCAAACTGAAGAGTAATTTATGGCTGCAACCAAGCCGGCATTTAACCCACCGGGTAAAAAAGGCGACATGATCTTCAGCGCACTGGTAAGACTGGCTGCGCTGATTGTGCTATTGCTGCTGAGCGGCATCATCGTTTCGCTGATTTTCTCCTCCTGGCCCAGCATCCAGAAATTTGGTTTCTCCTTCCTGTGGACCAAAGAGTGGGATGCGCCGAATGAAATTTACGGCGCGCTGGTGCCCATTTACGGCACCATCGTGACCTCTGTTATCGCACTGCTGATCGCCGTGCCGGTGAGCTTCGGTATCGCGCTGTTCCTGACGGAACTCTCGCCCGGCTGGCTGAAGCGCCCGTTGGGTATCGCCATTGAACTGCTGGCGGCGATCCCGAGTATCGTTTACGGCATGTGGGGGCTATTTATCTTCGCCCCGCTGTTCGCGACCTACTTCCAGGAGCCGGTCGGCAATGTGCTCTCCAACATTCCGTTTGTCGGCGCCCTCTTCTCCGGCCCGGCGTTCGGCATTGGGATCCTCGCCGCCGGGGTGATCCTCGCGATTATGATCATCCCCTACATTGCGGCGGTGATGCGCGATGTCTTCGAACAGACCCCGGTGATGATGAAAGAGTCGGCTTACGGCATCGGCTGCACCACCTGGGAGGTGATCTGGCGCATCGTGCTGCCGTTTACCAAAAATGGGGTGATAGGCGGCGTCATGCTCGGTCTCGGCCGCGCGCTGGGTGAAACCATGGCGGTGACCTTTATCATCGGCAACACCTACCAGCTCGACAGCGCCTCGCTCTATATGCCGGGCAACAGCATTACCTCTGCGCTGGCGAATGAGTTTGCCGAAGCGGAATCGGGCCTGCACGTTGCGGCGCTGATGGAGCTGGGGCTGATTCTGTTTGTCATCACCTTTATCGTGCTGGCGATCTCGAAATTTATGATCCTGCGCCTGGCGAAAAACGAGGGGGCACGCTGATGGCTACGCTTGAAATGCAGCACACCGCAGAGCTGGCTGAATCCCGTCGCAAAATGCAGGCGCGCCGCCGGTTGAAAAACCGCATCGCCCTGACGCTCTCAATGGCGACCATGGTGTTCGGCCTCTTCTGGCTGGTGTGGATCCTCTTCTCTACCGTGACGCGCGGTATCGACGGCATGTCGCTGGCGCTGTTTACCGAATCGACTCCGCCGCCAAACACCGCGGGCGGTGGTCTGGCGAACGCCCTGGCGGGCAGTGGCCTGCTGATCCTCTGGGCGACGGTAATCGGTACGCCGCTGGGCATTATGGCGGGGATCTACCTGGCGGAGTATGGCCGTAAATCCTGGCTCGCCGAGATTATCCGTTTTATCAACGACATTTTGCTCTCCGCCCCCTCTATCGTGGTCGGCCTGTTCGTCTACACCATCGTGGTGGCGCAGATGCAGCACTTCTCCGGCTGGGCAGGTGTGATTGCGCTGGCGCTGCTGCAGGTGCCGATTGTCATTCGTACCACGGAAAACATGCTGAAACTGGTGCCGGATAGCCTGCGTGAAGCGGCTTACGCGCTGGGCACGCCGAAGTGGAAGATGATCTCCGCGATTACGCTGAAAGCCTCTGTCTCCGGCATCATGACCGGCGTACTGCTGGCGATAGCGCGTATCGCCGGTGAAACGGCACCGCTGCTCTTTACGGCGCTCTCTAACCAGTTCTGGAGCACCGACATGATGCAGCCTATCGCTAACCTGCCGGTGACGATTTTCAAATTCGCCATGAGCCCGTTTGCCGAATGGCAGCAGCTGGCCTGGGCCGGGGTGCTGATTATCACGCTCTGCGTACTGCTGTTGAACATCCTGGCGCGCGTCGTCTTCGCCAAGAATCGACACGGTTAATTTTTGCGACGCGGCGAAGGCGGCGTCGAGTTGAGGAAAGAGATAAATGAGTATGGTTGATACTACGCCGGGCAAGATTCAGGTTCGTGATTTGAACTTCTATTACGGCAAATTCCATGCACTGAAAAACATCAGCCTGGATATTGCCAAAAATCAGGTGACGGCGTTTATCGGGCCGTCTGGCTGCGGTAAATCCACGCTGCTGCGCACCTTTAACAAAATGTATGAGCTCTATCCTGAGCAGCGTGCGGAAGGCGAAATCCTGCTGGATGGCGACAATATTCTCACCAATACCCAGGATATCGCTCTGCTGCGCGCGAAAGTGGGCATGGTGTTCCAGAAACCGACGCCGTTCCCGATGTCGATTTACGACAATATCGCCTTTGGCGTGCGTCTGTTTGAAAAGCTTTCGCGCCCGGATATGGACGAGCGCGTGCAGTGGGCCTTGACCAAGGCCGCATTGTGGAATGAAACCAAGGATAAATTGCACCAGAGCGGCTACTCTCTCTCCGGCGGCCAGCAGCAGCGTCTCTGCATCGCGCGCGGCATTGCTATTCGCCCGGAAGTGCTGCTGCTGGATGAGCCATGCTCGGCGCTGGATCCGATCTCAACCGGCCGTATCGAAGAGCTGATCACCGAGCTTAAGCAGGATTACACCGTGGTTATCGTGACGCACAACATGCAGCAGGCGGCGCGCTGTTCCGATCACACTGCGTTTATGTATCTCGGTGAGTTGATTGAGTTCAGCAATACAGACGATCTGTTCACCAAGCCTGCGAAGAAGCAAACGGAAGATTACATTACCGGGCGCTACGGCTGATTGCCGAACCACAGAGGTGGCAGCCACCTCGTTACCACGTGAAATTTGTCGGGCATTTGGAGTGCACCATGGACAATCTGAACCTTAACAAACATATTTCCGGGCAGTTTAACGCTGAGCTGGAAAGTATTCGCACTCAGGTCATGACGATGGGTGGAATGGTAGAGCAGCAGCTCTCGGATGCGATCACTGCGATGCATAACCAGGACAGCGAGCTGGCAAAGCGCGTTGTTGAAGGGGATAAGCAGGTCAATATGATGGAAGTCGCCATCGATGAGGCCTGCGTGCGCATTATCGCCAAGCGTCAGCCGACGGCGAGCGATTTACGCCTGGTGATGGCGATCATCAAAACCATCGCCGAACTGGAGCGTATTGGCGACGTGGCGGATAAAATCTGCCGTACGGCGCTGGAGAAGTTCTCCCAGCAGCACCAGCCGCTGCTCGTCAGCCTTGAGTCGTTAGGACGCCATACCGTGCAGATGCTGCATGATGTGCTGGACGCCTTTGCGCGCATGGACATTGACGAAGCGGTGCGCGTCTATCGCGAAGATAAGAAGGTGGATCAGGAGTATGAAGGCATTGTGCGTCAGCTGATGACCTACATGATGGAAGACTCCCGCACTATTCCGAGCGTGTTGACCGCCCTCTTCTGCGCCCGCTCTATCGAGCGTATCGGCGACCGCTGCCAGAACATCTGCGAGTACATCTTCTACTTCGTTAAAGGCCAGGATTTCCGCCACGTTGGCGGCGACGAGCTGGACAAGCTGCTCGCCGGGAAAGATCCGAAAGAGTAAGCACAATAAAAACCCCCTCGTGATGAGGGGGTTTTGCTTCACGCTGACTTACTGAGTAGCTGACCGGCAAGCGTTGCGAGCTCATCGCATTGCCACAGCTTCTCCCGCCAGCGGTGCGGGATCCCCTCCACGCCGTACCAGGCACCAGCCAGCTGCCCGGCAATCGCCGCTGTGGTATCCGCATCGTCGCCAAGGTTGGTCGCCAGCAGGATCGTCTCTTCGAAACTCTCCCCGTGGGCGAAGCACCAAAGCGCCGCCTCCAGGCTTTGCACGCAGTAACCGGTGCCGAACACCTCCGCACGCGATTTCTGCCGGTAATGCCCTTCGGCGATCTGGCGCAGATTAGCCTGTTCCGGCAGCTGCGCAATATCTGTCAGCGTGTCGGATTTACTCTTACCCTGCAGCGCATTGATAAGCATCTGCGCGAAGAGACGACAGCTGGCCAGCGCTTCTGGCGCGGCGTGCGTCGTCCGCGATGAGGCTTCTGCATACTCCAGCGCCTTTGGCACATCCGGATAGTACCAGAGCACCACCGGCGCCAGCCGCATCAATGAACCGTTGCCCGCCGTGCGCGGATCGCTCGAGCCGGCAAAGGGCTCGCCGTCGTGCGCAAAGCGCTGCAGCGCGGATGAGACAGTCATCCCGATATCAAAACAGGTCCCCGTGGAGCTTAAATAGCCCCACTTCCACCAGTTCAGATAGCGGTTCATCTGATCGGTCGCATCAAACCCTTTACAGGCGATCAGGCTGTGCGCGAGGCAGAGCGCCATGGAGGTGTCATCCGTCCACTGCCCGGCTTTTAAATGAAACGGGCCGCCGCCGACCATATCGGTGACCGGGGTAAAGCTCTCTCTGGGACTGAACTCTACCGTTGTGCCAACCGCATCTCCGGCCGCGAGGCCGAGCAGACACCCCTGATAACGCGCAAGTAAATCCGACATCATTTATTCCTTATTTCGGGCAAGTCGTCAGGAGAAATCTGCCCACAGACGCAGCTTCCCGCAGTGGAGGCAGCGGAAGAGGTAGCCCTGACAGTCGCCGCCGTCGCGCAGATACTCCTGTAGTTTGTTGATATCCATACCAAAGGCCCGGCAATCGGCGTCCAGATCGGCAAACTGATCCAGCTTGTCGGCTATCTCTTTCCAGCCAACGTAACCAATAAAGGCGCAGAAATCATTGCAGTGCGCCAGCCAGTGCTCCTGCTGCCAGCCGCAATAGCCGGGTGTGCGTTGCGTCAACTCAGCAACGGTAGCTTCCGGCCACGAACTGCTAAAGCCGGTAAATTCGCCCTCATCATCAAACTCCCCTTCGACACCTTCAAGGCTGCAATCATCCTGAAATGTGCCGTTGAATTTCTCTGCTGCTGAGCCATCGGCAATGCACCACGGGCAGAGCGTATCGACATCTTCCGCAGTAAAGAACGGGTTGGTGTAGTAGACGTCTGTTGGCTGTGAGCAACAGGCGCAGGTCACGGTTTTGCCTTCAGAGAAGACGCCCGTTTCCAGGGGCTGTGGATGGTATTTGAATACCGGGAGAGGGCGATTATTCTGGTCCATAAAAACATCCTGTTTTGTAGGTAAGTTAGCGCGTAACAGACCACCCGCGAGCGCGCCACAATGCTGGCAGCTGTGCTAAGTCAGTAAATGTCGTCACTTTTGGGTGATCGATAGGTACGTTATGCGGGTCGGCGCAGAAGTAAAAGACTTCCATCCCTGCCGCAATGCCAGATTGCGCTCCGGCGGCGGAATCATCCACCAGAATGCACTTCTCCGGCGAGACATCGAGTACCTCTGCTGCATGGTACATTAACGCTGGATCGGGCTTCCAGCGCTGGATGTCATAGCCACTGAACAGTTTTTCCGGAAAGTGGTGCAACATCCCAAGTTTACCTAATGAGTGTTGCATTTTGCTCACTGGCCCGTTAGAGACCACGCACATGGGAACGCTAACGGCGTCAAGCAGTGCGCTGGCACCCGGAATCACCTCCAGCTCGCTGTCGAACAGACGCGCTACTTCGGCGCGATAAACCGGCTCGAGTAGCGCTTTATCCAGCGCTTTACCGTGCTCTTCGCCGATAACATCAATAATTTCATACAGTTTCATGCCTTTGAAACGCTTAAAGACCTCTTCGAGATCCAGCGTAATGCCAACGGTTTGAAACATATGAACGTATGCGCGGGAACAGATTACTTCGCTATCGACCAGGGTGCCGTCACAGTCGAAAAAGATCGCTTCAATGTGGGACATGCCATTTCCTGTGATTACAAGTTTAACGATTACTTAACGCAGATTGCGGGACGCAATCGTTGCCGTATAAGCAAATTCAATGAAAAAAAGTGCGTGATAACCGTCAATACTGCCTCATTTTGGTATAGGATAGCGACGAATTTTCCCTCCTATTCCGGAAATTGATAATGAGCCAACAACAGACTTCCCAGGCCTCTCGCCCGGGGTTGCTTGACCGCGTGTTCAAACTGCGTGACCACGGCACAACGGCGCGCACCGAAGTGATCGCCGGCTTCACGACGTTTTTAACGATGGTCTACATCGTTTTCGTTAACCCGCAAATTTTAGGCGTCGCCGGAATGGATACCAGCGCAGTTTTTGTCACCACCTGTCTGATTGCTGCGTTCGGCAGCATCCTGATGGGTCTGGTGGCTAACCTGCCGGTCGCGTTGGCTCCGGCAATGGGATTGAACGCCTTCTTCGCCTTTGTGGTGGTTGGCGCGATGGGGCTCTCCTGGCAGGTCGGTATGGGCGCGATCTTCTGGGGTGCGGTCGGTCTGCTGTTGCTGACCATTTTCCGCGTACGTTACTGGATGATTGCCAATATCCCGATGAGCCTGCGCGTTGGCATCACCAGCGGGATCGGCCTGTTTATCGGCATGATGGGCCTGAAGAACGCGGGCGTGATTGTCGCCAATAAAGAGACGCTGGTCAGCATTGGTAATCTGACGTCGCACAGCGTGCTGCTGGGCGTGCTTGGTTTCTTTATCATCGCCATTCTGGCCTCGCGCAATATTCACGCCGCGGTGCTGGTCTCAATCGTTGTGACCACGCTTCTGGGCTGGCTGCTGGGCGATGTGCAGTACCACGGGATTATCTCTAAGCCGCCAAGCGTGATGTCGGTGGTAGGCAATGTCGATCTCGCCGGCTCCTTTAACCTCGGCCTTGCGGGCGTGATCTTCTCGTTTATGCTGGTGAACCTGTTCGACTCCTCCGGGACGCTGATCGGTGTGACCGACAAAGCCGGGCTGGTGGATGAGAAGGGCAAATTCCCGCGCATGAAGCAGGCGCTTTACGTTGACAGTATCTCCTCTGTTACCGGCTCCTTCTTCGGTACCTCGTCGGTTACCGCCTACATTGAATCCTCTTCGGGTGTCTCGGTTGGTGGGCGTACCGGCCTGACGGCGGTAGTCGTGGGTTTGCTGTTCCTGCTGGTGATCTTCCTCTCGCCGCTGGCGGGAATGGTGCCGGGTTACGCGGCTGCGGGCGCGCTGATTTACGTTGGGGTGCTGATGACCTCAAGCCTGGCGCGTGTGAAGTGGGACGATCTCACCGAAGCGGTGCCGGCGTTTATTACCGCCGTGATGATGCCGTTCAGCTTCTCCATCACCGAGGGGATCGCACTTGGCTTTATCTCCTACTGCGTGATGAAAATCGGTACCGGACGTCTGCGTGAGCTTAGCCCGTGCGTGGTGATCGTGGCGCTGCTGTTCCTGCTGAAAATCGTCTTTATCGACGCGCATTAATCCCTTCTCCCTCTCCCAATTTGGGGGAGGGAAAGCCTTATCCCAACACTTATTCAGATCAACGCTTTTTCGGCGGGCAGGCTGGTGAAACGCATCAGGCGGGAAGCCGGATCGTTGGCGCGGGTCAGCACATCAGTCAGGTAGTGCCACCCTTTCTGGCTATCGAACTCCCAGATGCGCAGGCTCTCAATCGCAGGCGCGACCGCAACTGACCAAATCAGCACATCTTCGGCATCGCACATCACTTCTACCTGCGCATGGCGCGTGACGCGAAGCCGCCCGGAGCCGGGCAGCAGCTGGAGCTGCATCGGGTCGTCCTGCATCTGGTGAATCAGCTTCATCACGCTCTGGCGCAGCGTTAACAGCTGCGTTTGCGCTTCACTGGCATCGTTCTGGTTGTTTATCCACAACTGCTCATTGTTGCTGAAGGTATATTTATGCCCGTGCGGGCTATGGAAGCTGCGCGTCGCGCGCTGTAGCTCCATATCAAGGCCGCACTCGCCTTCGGTCGTGATGGCAACGCCAACCAAATTCCCGGCGTAGGCCAGTGAAAAGCTCGGCAGGCTGCTGTCGGCGAAGCGCGGTCGTCCGCTCTCCTCAACCACCATCTCCGGCAGTTCGCTGATGCCATAAAGCATAAACATCATCTCTGCGAGCAGCGCCCGGGAAGCGATATAACGGGAGCGGCGATGTTCCGGTAGCTGCCCTGCGGCATCAAGGCACGCCTGAGGGAGCCGGGTCGAGACAAGATGGCCTTCTGAAAGGATCCCTCTTGCAAAGTGTGTCGCCATTTTTCGCTCCGTGATAATGGGCTGCGTGAATCAAATCGACAATCGACATTATCGCCTGTGATGAATAGGTTTTAATGCGAAAAGTCCCATCTGAAAAGTCCTAAGGCGTGATATTTACACTTTCTTTCGTCAATAGGGAACACTTTCGGAAAAAGTGATGAAATGACGGCTAACGAGCGCTAAAACGCCCGCCAGCCGTGGGATGAGGGATTATTTACCAATACAGAAGCTGGAGAAAATCCTGCCCAGCAGGTCATCAGAAGTAAACTCGCCGGTGATCTCGCTCAGGCTCTGCTGCGCCAGGCGCAGCTCCTCTGCGAGCAGCTCGCCCGCCCAGGCACCCAGTAGCTGCGCTTTGCCCTGTTGCAGATGCTCAGCCGCCATTTCCAGCGCCTGCAGGTGACGACGACGCGCAAGGAAGCCGCCCTCCATGCTGGTGTCGAAACCCATGCTCTGCTTGAGATGCTGACGCAGCACGTCCACCCCTTCGTTGGTACGCGCAGAGAGGCGAACAAGTGAGTGATTGTTCACTTCGCTGATACCCGGCTGTTCTCCGGTGACGTCTGCTTTATTGCGCACCACGGTAATTGGCAATTTCGCCGGTAAACGGGCGATAAAATCAGGCCAGATATCCGCCGGATCGACGGCGTCGGTGGTGGTGCCGTCAACCATAAACAGCACGCGGTCCGCCTGTTCGATCTCCTGCCAGGCGCGCTCAATCCCGATGCGCTCTACTTCGTCGCTGGCTTCGCGCAGCCCGGCGGTATCAATAATGTGCAGCGGCATCCCGTCGATATGGATATGTTCACGTAGCACATCGCGCGTGGTACCAGCGATATCGGTGACGATCGCCGCTTCGCGACCAGCCAGCGCGTTAAGCAGGCTCGACTTCCCGGCGTTTGGACGCCCGGCAATCACCACTTTCATCCCTTCACGCAGCAGGCTGCCCTGGCGCGCTTCGGCACGCACCGCATCGAGATCGCTTATCACATCATTAAGCTGCGCTTCGATTTTGCCGTCGGAGAGAAAGTCGATCTCCTCGTCCGGGAAGTCGATTGCCGCTTCGACGTAGATGCGCAGGTGAGTGAGTGCTTCCACCAGATGATTAACGCGGGCTGAAAACGCGCCCTGCAAAGAGTTGAGCGCCGAACGCGCGGCCTGCTCGGAGCTGGCGTCAATCAGGTCGGCAATCGCTTCTGCCTGCGCCAGGTCGAGCTTGTCATTGAGAAACGCGCGTTCAGAGAACTCGCCCGGTTTAGCGATACGCAGCCCGGGCAGCGTCAGAATACGCTTTAACAGCAGATCGAGGATCACCGGGCCGCCGTGGCCCTGTAGTTCCAGTACATCTTCACCGGTAAAAGAGTTGGGGCCGGGGAACCACAGCGCAATGCCCTGGTCCAGCGCGCTGCCATCGGCGTCCTGAAACGCAAGATAGTCGGCATAACGCGGTTTCGGCAGCTTGCCCAGCACCGCCTGCGCGACGTCGCGCGCTTTCAGGCCGGAGATACGCAGGATGCCCACACCACCGCGTCCCGGTGGGGTTGCCTGGGCGACGATAGTGTCGTTATGGCTCATGGTTTATTTTCCAAAATCTCAAAATAAGAAAGGCGGTCAGTTGACCGCCTTGTCTGAATCTTACCAGTAATACGCAAAATAATTTAAGTTGCAGGAAGGCGGCAAGCTTGTGAGTCCCCAGAAGTTTACATCAGTAAACGACTGGGGGGAGCAAGTGCAGCCAACGCACATGCAGCTTAAAGAATGACGCGTATTAAGAGCTTTTCTTCTCGCGGCTATGGAGACCACGTTTCTCCAGACCACGGTAAATCAGCTGCTGCTGCAGAATGGTTACCAGGTTGCTGACGATGTAGTACAGCACCAGACCTGACGGGAACCACAGGAAGAACACCGTGAAGATGACCGGCATAAAGGTCATGATCTTCTGCTGCATCGGGTCGGTCACGGTGGTCGGCGACATCTTCTGAATGAAGAACATCGTTACGCCCATCAGGATCGGCAGGATGTAGTACGGGTCTTGCGCAGAGAGATCGTGGATCCACAGCGCGAACGGCGCATGGCGCAGCTCAACGGAGCCCATCAGCATGTAGTAGAGCGCAAGGAAGATTGGCATCTGGATCAGCAGCGGGAAGCAGCCGCCCAGCGGGTTCACTTTCTCCGCTTTGTACATCGCCATCATTTCCTGGCTCATACGCTGCTTATCATCGCCCAGACGCTCACGCATAGCCTGAATCTTCGGCTGCAGCATGCGCATTTTCGCCATCGAGGTGTACTGCGCTTTGGTCAGCGGGTACATGATGCCGCGCACGATGAAGGTGATCGCGATGATAGAGAAGCCCCAGTTGCCGAGGAAGCTGTGGATCCATTTCAGCAGCTTAAACAGCGGCTGAGAGATGAACCACAACCAGCCGTAATCCACGGTCAGATCCAGGTGTGGCGCCGCAGCGGCCATCTTGTCCTGAATCTCCGGGCCGACCCACAGGGTGCTGTTCAGTAAGCCAGTCTGGCCCGCTGCGATGGTAATCGGCTGAGATTTGTAGCCGATTGCCGCAACGCCGTTGCCCAGATTCGCGGTGTAGAAGTTATTCGCGCCGTCGTTACGTGGGATCCACGCCGTGGCGAAATATTGTTGCAGCATCGCAACCCAGCCGCCTTTCGAGCTGACGTTCAGGTTTTCGTCATCGGCGATGGTGTCAAACTTGTACTTCTCATACTTGGTGTCCGGCGTGGAGTACGCCGCGCCGCGGAACGTGTGCAGCGCAAAGTTGCTGCTGCCGGTATCGCGGTGAGAAGGGAGTTTGATGGTCTGCTTCAGTTGACCAAAGGTAGCCACCTGCAGCGGTGTTGTACCGGCGTTTTTCACGCTGTAGCCAACGTTCACCGCATATTCACCGCGTTTCAGGGTGAAGGTTTTGGTGAAGGTGTTGCCTGCCGCATCGGTATAGGTCAGCGGAATCGCCAGCTCGTTCTGGCCTTCTGCCAGTACAAACGCATCTTTATCGACGTTATACAGCGGGCGTGGGCCGTTAGCCGGGTTGTCCGGGCCGTTCTGGCCGGTCAGACCGCTCTGCGCCTGGTAGACAAACTCAGGCGTGGTTTCCAGTAACTGGAACGGCTCGGTCGCACCCAGCTCTTTCGGGTACGTCGGGAGCAGTGCCTGCTCAACATCACCACCACGGGTGTTGATGGTCAGCTCAAGCACGTCGGTTTTAACCGTAATCAGTTTCCCCTGGCCACTGGCCGGAACGCTCTGGTCGGCTGCGTTACCCGCTGCGGTGGTCGTAGTCTGCGTGGTCTGCTGCTGCGCCGGAGGAGGATTTTGTTCCTTCTCCCACGTTTGCCAGATCATGAAAGACACGAACAACAAAGCGATGATAAAAAGATTGCGTTGCGAATCCATCGTTAGTGTTCTCTGGTTTTAGAAGGTCCTGGCGGGACGGGATCGTCGCCACCCGGATGTAAAGGGTGGCATTTTAATACGCGTTTCACTGTCAACCAACTGCCTTTTAACACCCCAAACCTGCGCAAGGCCTCAATTCCATAGTGAGAACAGGTAGGGGTGAAACGGCAGTGCGGCCCGAGTAGCGGACTAATCAGGCGTTGGTAGACCCGTATAAGGGCTATCAGGACCCTTGAGCCTGGCGACAATGGCGGCGCCATAATTTTTCCAACGCTTCCGTGAGAGCACGGTTATCGAGGTCGGCAACCCCTTTCTTTGCCACCACCACAAAATCCATGGCCGGCAGGTCATGTTGGTGCAAACGAAAACTTTCACGCGTCAGACGTTTAATCCGATTGCGTTCATGTGCGCGTTTGACATTTTTCTTGGCGACGGTAAGACCGATACGGGGATGCCCCAGCGAATTCAGGCGGCCGAGGATGGTGATTTGCGGCGTGCCAGCCCGTTGTGGCTGCTGGAAGACGAATGTGAAATGAGTGGGAGTTAACAAACGTAACTCCCTGGGAAAAGCGAGCTTAACCACTCAGGGGTTAGCTTTTATTACTTGGAAACGGTCAGACGTGCGCGGCCTTTAGCGCGACGACGAGCCAGAACCTGGCGACCATTTTTAGTAGCCATACGAGCACGGAAGCCGTGAGAACGGTTGCGCTTCAGTACAGACGGTTGAAAAGTGCGTTTCATGGCGATTTCTACCTAAACTTGAATAAATTCACTGACTTTTGCGTATGCCCGAACGAATATCGAACGACCGGCGCGCAAGCCATGGGTAATTAAAGAGGCCGGATTGTAATAATTGTACACTCCGGAGTCAATTCTCTTTCCTTATAGCGCACGTATTTTTGCACAGATCTGCGCAAAAACTAAGCGGCTTCCGGCGCCTGAAAAGAGTAAGACGCGCCGGGGGCAGAATTATACGGGGCAAATGGCAAAGCGCAAGGATCCGCCTGGATCTTCCTTAGATCGTTTATGGGATTATTCGGCGAAAACCATTTAATTTTCCAATATGCGGCCTAAATCTTCCCGCACCCGCGCCTGGATCGTTTACACTTAGCGCGTTCCGGATCGGCCTGTGGATAAATCGTGAAGAATCTGTGAGAAACAGAAGATCTCTTCGGCGGTTTACGCTATGATCCGCGGTCCCGATCGCGATCCACGATCGCTCTGGGGCAAAAACCGTAAACAGCGGTTCGCACATCACCCCGCTGGGTCTTATCGATGTGTGTCAAAAAAGATTAATGTCTCTGTCTTTACTATTTATCGATTTACGTTCGAGTGGAGTCCGCCGTGTCACTTTCGCTTTGGCAGCAGTGTCTTGCCCGATTGCAGGATGAGTTACCAGCCACTGAATTTAGTATGTGGATCCGCCCGTTGCAGGCGGAACTGAGTGACAACACGCTGGCTTTGTATGCGCCAAACCGTTTTGTGCTTGATTGGGTAAGAGACAAATACCTTAATAATATCAACGGTCTGCTTAATGAATTTTGCGGGGCGGATGCGCCACAGCTGCGTTTTGAAGTGGGCGCTCGTCCGGCCAACCAGACAATGAGAGAGCCTGCCACCGTGGCTGCGCCCGCTCAGGCGGCGCAGATCGTGATTCCGCGCGCCGCGCCTGTCGCCCGTTCAGGCTGGGACAACGTGCCCGCCCCGGCGGAACCGACCTACCGCTCAAACGTCAACGTCAAACACACCTTTGATAACTTCGTCGAAGGTAAGTCGAACCAGCTGGCCCGCGCGGCGGCCCGTCAGGTGGCAGATAACCCCGGCGGCGCTTACAACCCGCTCTTTTTATATGGCGGCACGGGTCTCGGTAAAACGCACCTGCTGCACGCGGTGGGTAACGGCATTGTGGCGCGTAAGCCGAATGCCAAAGTGGTGTATATGCACTCCGAACGCTTTGTCCAGGACATGGTAAAAGCCCTGCAAAACAATGCGATCGAAGAGTTTAAACGCTACTACCGCTCCGTTGACGCCCTGCTGATCGATGATATTCAATTCTTTGCCAATAAAGAGCGATCCCAGGAAGAGTTCTTCCACACCTTTAACGCCCTGCTGGAAGGCAATCAGCAGATCATTCTCACCTCGGATCGTTATCCGAAAGAGATCAATGGTGTTGAGGATCGTCTCAAATCCCGCTTCGGCTGGGGGCTGACCGTGGCGATCGAGCCGCCGGAGCTGGAAACCCGCGTTGCGATCCTGATGAAAAAGGCCGACGAGAACGATATCCGTCTGCCGGGCGAAGTGGCCTTCTTTATTGCCAAGCGCCTGCGCTCCAACGTGCGTGAGCTGGAAGGGGCACTGAACCGCGTTATCGCCAACGCCAACTTTACCGGGCGCGCCATCACCATTGATTTCGTGCGCGAAGCGCTGCGCGATCTGCTGGCGCTGCAGGAGAAGCTGGTCACCATCGACAATATTCAGAAGACGGTGGCGGAGTATTACAAGATTAAGGTGGCAGATCTGCTGTCGAAGCGACGCTCCCGTTCCGTTGCCCGCCCGCGCCAGATGGCGATGGCGCTGGCGAAAGAGCTGACCAACCACAGCCTGCCGGAAATCGGCGATGCCTTTGGCGGCCGTGACCACACCACCGTACTGCATGCCTGCCGTAAGATTGAGCAGTTGCGTGAAGAAAGCCATGATATCAAAGAAGATTTTTCCAATTTAATCCGAACTCTCTCTTCGTGACGCTATGAAATTTACCGTTGAACGTGAACACTTATTAAAGCCGCTGCAACAAGTTAGCGGCCCGCTGGGCGGACGCCCGACGTTGCCTATTCTCGGTAATCTGCTGCTTCAGGTTACCGACGGCGCGCTTTCGCTGACCGGCACCGATCTTGAAATGGAGATGGTTGCCCGCGTGGCGCTTGTCCAGCCCCATGAACAGGGCGCGACAACCGTACCGGCACGTAAATTCTTCGACATCTGTCGCGGCCTGCCGGAAGGGGCGGAAATTGCGATGCAGCTGGAGGGTGAGCGCATGCTGATCCGTTCCGGGCGCAGCCGTTTCTCCCTCTCAACCCTGCCCGCAGCAGATTTCCCTAACCTGGATGACTGGCAAAGCGAAGTGGAGTTTACGCTGCCGCAGGCCACCATGAAGCGCCTGATCGAAGCGACGCAGTTCTCGATGGCACACCAGGACGTCCGTTACTACTTAAACGGCATGCTGTTTGAAACCGAAGGTGAAGAGCTGCGTACCGTTGCTACCGACGGCCACCGTCTTGCCGTCTGCTCGATGCCGATTGGGCAAACATTGCCGAACCATTCGGTGATCGTGCCGCGTAAAGGGGTGATTGAGCTGATGCGTATGCTCGACGGTGGCGATACGCCGCTGCGCGTGCAGATCGGCAGCAATAACATTCGCGCCCACGTCGGCGACTTTATCTTCACGTCGAAGCTGGTAGATGGTCGTTTCCCGGATTATCGCCGCGTATTGCCAAAAAACCCGGACAAAACGCTGGAAGCGGGCTGCGATTCGCTGAAGCAGGCTTTTGCCCGTGCGGCGATCCTCTCTAACGAGAAGTTCCGCGGTGTGCGCCTCTACGTCAGCGAGAACCAGATCAAAATCACCGCCAATAACCCGGAGCAGGAAGAAGCGGAAGAGTTTCTCGATGTCACCTACGGCGGTAGCGAAATGGAGATCGGCTTTAACGTCAGCTACGTGCTTGATGTGCTGAACGCGCTGAAGTGCGAGAACGTGCGCATTCTGCTGACCGATTCCGTTTCCAGCGTGCAGATTGAAGACGCGGCGAGCCAGAGCGCAGCCTATGTCGTTATGCCAATGCGGTTGTAGAAAATAGCGGGCTATCTTTCTGGTTACTCTGGCTTCGGGCAGCGCCCGCAATCTTCACGTACTTCAGTACGCTGCGGTTGCTGCGCGCTGGCTGTTGACAGGCTAACTGCGACGATACGCCCTGGTAATGAGTGAATCATGTCGCTAACCCGCTTACTGATAAAAGATTTCCGCAATATCGAAAGCGCGGATCTCGCGCTCTCCCCTGGCTTTAATTTTCTGGTGGGCGCTAACGGCAGCGGGAAGACCAGCGTGCTGGAGGCGATCTACACCCTCGGGCATGGCCGGGCGTTTCGCAGCCTGCAAATTGGTCGCGTTATTCGCCATGAGCAGGAGGCGTTTGTCCTGCACGGGCGTTTGCAGGCCGAATCACGCGAAATCGCCATTGGCCTGACCAAAGATAAGCTCGGCGACAGCAAAGTGCGCATCGACGGCACCGACGGCCATAAAGTGGCAGAGCTGGCGCTGCTGATGCCGATGCAGCTTATTACGCCCGAAGGGTTTACCCTGCTTAACGGCGGCCCGAAATACCGTCGTGCCTTTCTCGACTGGGGATGCTTCCACAACGAAAGCGGCTTTTTTACCGCCTGGAGCAATCTCAAGCGCCTGTTAAAACAGCGCAACGCCGCTTTACGCCAGGTGAGCCATTACGGCCAGCTGCGTCCGTGGGACAAAGAGCTGGTGCCGCTCGCCGAGCAGATCAGCCGCTGGCGCGCGGAGTACAGCGCCGCTATCGCGGAAGATATGGCCGACACCTGCCGGCAGTTCTTACCGGAATTTTCCCTGACCTTCTCTTTCCAGCGCGGCTGGGAGAAAGAGACCGATTATGAAGAGGTGCTGGCGCGCAGTTTTGAGCGCGACCGCATGCTCACTTACACCGCGCACGGCCCGCATAAAGCGGATTTCCGCATTCGTGCGGATGGCGCGCCCGTTGAAGACACCCTTTCGCGCGGACAGTTAAAACTCCTGATGTGCGCGCTGCGCCTGGCGCAGGGGGAGTTCTTAACGCGTGAAAGCGGGCGACGCTGTTTATACCTGATAGATGATTTTGCCTCGGAGCTTGATGACGAAAAGCGCGGGCTGTTAGCCAGCCGGTTAAAAGCCACCCAGTCACAGGTTTTCGTCAGCGCCATCAGCGCTGAACACGTTATGGACATGTCGGACAAAAATTCGAAGATGTTCACCGTGGAAAAGGGTAAAATAGCCGATTAACCCAAGTTGAAATGAGCGAGAAACGTTGATGTCGAATTCTTATGACTCCTCCAGTATCAAAGTCCTCAAAGGGCTGGATGCAGTGCGTAAGCGCCCGGGTATGTATATCGGCGATACGGATGACGGCACCGGTCTGCACCACATGGTATTCGAGGTAGTAGATAACGCTATCGACGAAGCGCTCGCAGGGTACTGTAAAGACATTATCGTCACCATTCACAGCGATAACTCTGTCTCCGTACAGGATGATGGGCGTGGTATTCCGACCGGTATTCACCCGGAAGAGGGCGTTTCTGCCGCGGAAGTGATCATGACCGTACTGCATGCGGGCGGTAAGTTCGACGATAACTCCTATAAAGTCTCCGGCGGTCTGCACGGCGTTGGCGTTTCAGTAGTAAACGCCCTGTCGCAGAAACTGGAGCTGGTTATCCAGCGCGATAACAAAGTTCACCGTCAGATCTACACTCACGGCGTGCCGCAGGCTCCGCTGGAAGTGACGGGCGAAACGGAAAAAACCGGTACCATGGTGCGTTTCTGGCCGAGCTACGAAACCTTCACCAACGTCATTGAATTTGAATATGAAATTCTGGCGAAACGCCTGCGTGAGCTCTCCTTCCTGAACTCCGGCGTGTCAATTCGCCTGCGCGACAAGCGCGACGGCAAAGAAGACCACTTCCACTATGAAGGCGGCATCAGGGCGTTTGTCGAGTACCTCAACAAAAACAAAACGCCGATCCACCCGAATATCTTCTACTTCTCCACCGAAAAAGACGGTATCGGCGTTGAAGTAGCGCTGCAGTGGAACGACGGTTTCCAGGAAAATATCTACTGCTTTACCAACAACATTCCGCAGCGCGACGGCGGTACCCACCTTGCAGGCTTCCGCGCGGCGATGACCCGTACGCTGAACGCCTATATGGATAAAGAGGGTTACAGCAAGAAAGCCAAAGTCAGCGCCACCGGTGATGATGCCCGTGAAGGCCTGATTGCGGTGGTATCGGTAAAAGTGCCGGACCCGAAATTCTCCTCACAGACCAAAGATAAACTGGTCTCCTCTGAGGTGAAATCGGCGGTGGAACAGCAGATGAACGAACTGCTGGCCGAATACCTGCTGGAAAACCCGGCTGATGCCAAAATCGTCGTCGGCAAAATCATTGATGCTGCACGTGCCCGTGAAGCGGCGCGTAAAGCACGTGAAATGACCCGCCGTAAAGGCGCGCTGGATCTGGCTGGTCTGCCAGGCAAACTGGCGGATTGCCAGGAGCGTGACCCGGCGCTGTCCGAACTCTACTTAGTGGAAGGGGACTCGGCGGGCGGTTCTGCCAAACAGGGCCGTAACCGTAAGAACCAGGCGATCCTGCCGTTGAAAGGTAAAATCCTCAACGTCGAGAAAGCGCGTTTCGACAAGATGCTCTCCTCTCAGGAAGTGGCGACGCTTATCACCGCGCTCGGCTGTGGCATCGGTCGCGACGAGTACAACCCGGATAAACTGCGCTACCACAGCATCATCATCATGACCGATGCGGACGTCGATGGTTCGCACATCCGTACGCTGCTGTTGACCTTCTTCTACCGTCAGATGCCGGAAATCGTTGAGCGTGGCCACGTCTACATCGCGCAGCCGCCGCTCTACAAAGTGAAGAAAGGCAAGCAGGAGCAGTACATCAAGGATGACGAGGCGATGGATCAGTATCAGATCTCTATCGCGCTCGACGGCGCAACGCTGCACACCACCGAAGGCGCGCCTGCGCTGCAGGGTGAAGCGCTGGAGAAAATGGTGTCCGAATACAACGCTGCGCAGAAGATGATTGGCCGCATGGAGCGTCGCTTCCCGCGCGCGCTGCTGAAAGAGCTGGTCTATCAGCCGACGCTGGCAGAAGCGGATCTCGCCGATGAGCGCGCGGTTACGCAGTGGGTCTCTCAGCTGATTACCGTGCTGAATGAGAATGAAGCCCACGGCAGCACCTGGAAATATGATGTCCGGGTGAACAGCGAGCTGAGCCAGTTCGAGCCGATTATTCGCGTGCGCACCCACGGTGTGGATACCGATTATCCGCTCGATCACGAGTTTGTGACCGGCGGTGAATACCGTCGTCTCTGCACGCTCGGCGAGAAGCTGCGCGGCCTGATTGAAGAAGATGCCTATATCGAGCGTGGCGAACGCCGCCAGCCGGTGACCAGCTTTGAGCAGGCGCTGGAGTGGCTGGTGAAAGAGTCCCGTCGCGGTCTCTCCATTCAGCGTTATAAAGGCCTCGGCGAGATGAACCCGGATCAGCTGTGGGAAACCACCATGGATCCGGAAAGCCGCCGCATGCTGCGCGTTACCGTGAAAGATGCGATTGCAGCCGATCAGCTCTTCACTACCTTAATGGGCGATGCCGTTGAACCGCGCCGCGCCTTTATCGAAGAGAACGCCCTGAAAGCGGCGAATATCGATATCTAAGGTAATCCTGCATTAAAAGGGGGATCCCGTATCCCCCTTTCTCTCCCCCTTTTCTCCCCGGCGCGCTGCTGTTTTTTGAGCGGAATCGCGTTAGCATGAGGTCAAACACTTCTCATCTGGGGATCTCATGGCTATCAAACTTATTGCAATCGATATGGACGGCACGCTGCTGCTGCCCGACCACACTATCTCTCCTGCGGTAAAAAATGCGATTGCCGCCGCGCGCGAACGCGGCATCAATGTCGTGCTGACCACCGGACGCCCTTACGCTGGCGTACACAGCTATATGAAAGAGCTGCATATGGAGCGGGAAGGTGACTACTGCATTACCTATAACGGCGCGCTGGTGCAGAATGCCAGCGACGGCAGTACCGTGGCGCAAACTACGCTGAGCTATGACGATTACCTCTATCTGGAGCAACTCTCCCGCGAGGTCGGCTCGCACTTCCACGCGCTGGATCGCAACACGCTCTACACCGCAAACCGCGATATCAGCCCCTATACCGTGCATGAATCTTTTGTCGCCACTATTCCGCTGGTCTTCTGTGAAGCGGAGAAGATGGATCCGCAGACCCAGTTCCTGAAAGTGATGATGATTGATGAGCCGACGATCCTCGACCAGGCGATCGCCCGCATTCCGCAAGAGGTGAAAGAGAAGTATACGGTGCTGAAAAGCGCGCCCTACTTCCTGGAAATCCTGCATAAAAGCGTCACTAAAGGCACCGGCGTTAAAGCCCTTGCCGATGTGTTAAACATCAAGCCGGAAGAGATTATGGCGATTGGCGATCAGGAAAATGATATCGCCATGATTGAGTTCGCAGGCGTTGGCGTGGCGATGGAAAACGCTATTCCGTCGGTGAAAGAGGCGGCAGATTTTGTCACCAAAACCAACCTCGAAGATGGCGTTGCTTACGCGATCGAGAAGTTCGCCCTCAACTAAACCTGTCCCACTCTCCCCGACCCGCGCTCTGCGCGGGTTTTTTTTGCCCCGCGCGCCGTTCTGATAACAATTTGCTTACCAATTGTCGTTTTTGTGATCCAAATTGTAGTACAACACAAAGTGATTGTACTACGATTGCGACATCTCTTGCGGGGAAGTCAGCATATTTGTACTTCAATGTTGAGGGAAATTGCGGCAGAGGCGATAAAGTAGTGGCAGAGAAACCGTTGCTAAGGACGCGTTATGACCATGAATAAAACCGACCGCATTATCGTCTCGCTGGGCCGCCAGATTATCAGCGGCAAATATGTCCCCGGTTCGGCGTTACCCGCCGAAGCTGAGCTGTGCGAAGAGTTTGAAACCTCGCGCAACATCATCCGCGAGGTCTACCGCGCGCTGATGGCAAAGCGGCTGATTGAAATGAAGCGTTATCGCGGCGCGTTTGTCGCCCCGCGTAACCAGTGGAACTACCTCGATACTGAGGTGCTGCAATGGGTGCTGGAGCATGACTACGACCCGCGCTTAATCAGCGCGATGAGTGAAGTGCGAAACCTGGTGGAACCGGCCATCGCCCGCTGGGCGGCGGAACGCGCCACTTCCAGCGACCTGGCAAATATTGAGTCGGCGCTCAACGACATGATCGCCAATAACCAGGACCGGGACGCCTTTAACGAGGCCGATATCCGCTATCACGAAGCGGTGTTGCAATCGGTGCACAACCCGGTGCTGCAACAGTTGAGTGTGGCGATTAGCTCACTGCAACGGGCGGTATTTGAACGGACCTGGATGGGGGATGAGGCGAACATGCCGAAAACCCTCCAGGAACATAAGGCGCTGTTCGATGCGATCCGGCATCAGGACAGCACAGCGGCAGAGCAGGCGGCGCTCACCATGATCGCCAGCTCAACACGAAGGTTGAAGGAAATTACATGACAGCTCGCTACATCGCAATCGACTGGGGATCCACCAACTTACGCGCCTGGCACTTTCAGGATAGCGTTTGCCTGGAGAGCAGGCAGTCTGAGGCGGGTGTGACCCGACTTAATGGCCGATCCCCCGAAGCGGTGTTAGCAGAAGTGACCGAGGGCTGGAGCAGCGAGACCACGCCGGTGGTAATGGCGGGCATGGTCGGCAGCAATGCGGGCTGGAAAATCGCCCCCTATCTGCCCTGCCCGACTACGCTTGACGGCATCGGTGAGCAGCTGACCCAGGTAAAAGAGCGTGTCTGGATCATCCCCGGCCTGTGCGTCTCCAGCGATGACAATCACAACGTGATGCGCGGCGAAGAGACTCAGCTGCTCGGTGCCAGCGAGCTTGCCCCCGCTTCGTTGTATGTGATGCCCGGCACCCACTGCAAATGGGTCGAGGCTGATGAGTATCAGATTCGTGATTTTCGCACCGTAATGACCGGTGAACTGCATCATCTCCTGCTGCGCCACTCGCTGGTGGGCGCAGGGTTGCCGGAGCAAACCGCCAGTGATGATGCCTTCGACGCAGGCCTGACGCGCGGCCTCGCGTCACCTGAGATCCTGCCGCAGCTTTTTGAAGTTCGCGCCGCCCATGTGCTGGGCACCCTTGCGCGCGAACAGGTGAGCGAATTCCTTTCGGGCCTGCTGATTGGCGGTGAGGTGGCGACCATGAACGCCCGCTTCGCCGGTTCGCAGGCAATCACGCTGGTCGCCAGCCCATCCCTCTCCGCCCGCTATCAGCGCGCGTTTCGTGCTATCGGGCGGGTGGTAAACACGCTGGATGGCGACACGGCATTTCAGGCAGGTATCAGGAGGATTGCCCATGCAGTGGCAAACTAAACTTCCGCTGATCGCCATTTTACGTGGCATCACCCCGGATGAGGCGCGCGAGCACGTCGCCGCCATACTCGACGCAGGTTTCGACGCCGTCGAAATCCCGCTCAACTCACCCGACTGGGAGACCAGCATTGGCGATATCGTAGCGAACTTCGGCGATCGCGCGCTGATCGGCGGCGGTACGGTGCTGAAACCGGAGCAGGTCGATCGGCTGGCGGAGATGGGCTGCAAACTGATTGTCACGCCAAATACGCAGCCGGAGGTGATCCGCCGCGCGGTCAGCCACGGCATGACCGTCTGCCCGGGCTGCGCCACCGCCAGCGAAGCCTTCACTGCGCTTGAAGCCGGTGCGCAGGCGCTGAAAATTTTCCCCTCCTCCGCCTTTGGCCCCGATTACATCAAAGCGCTGAAAGCGGTTCTGCCAGCGGACGTACCGGTGTTTGCCGTCGGCGGCGTCACGCCGGAAAACCTGCACCTGTGGCTACAGGCAGGCTGCGTTGGCGCCGGGCTGGGCAGCGATCTCTATCGCGCCGGGCAGCCGGTAAGCCGCACCATCGAGCAGGCGAAAGCATTTGTTAACGCGTATCAAGAGGCTGTGCAATGAAGATAACCAAACTGACGACTTACCGCTTACCGCCGCGCTGGATGTTCTTAAAAATCGAAACCGATGAAGGCGTGGTCGGCTGGGGCGAGCCGGTGATCGAAGGGCGTGCGCGTACCGTTGAAGCGGCGGTGCATGAGCTTGGCGACTACCTGATTGGCCAGGATCCCTCCCGTATCAACGATTTGTGGCAGGTGATGTACCGCGCGGGTTTCTATCGTGGCGGCCCGATCCTGATGAGCGCCATCGCCGGGATTGACCAGGCGCTGTGGGATATCAAAGGCAAAGTGCTCAATGCGCCGGTGTGGCAGCTGATGGGCGGCCTGGTGCGCGACAAAATCAAGGCCTACAGCTGGGTCGGCGGCGACCGCCCGGCAGAAGTGATTGATGGCATCAAAACCCTGCGCACCATTGGCTTCGACACCTTTAAATTAAACGGCTGCGAAGAGTTAGGCATTATCGATGATTCGCGCAAAGTCGATGCGGCGGTCAATACCGTGGCGCAGATCCGCGAAGCGTTTGGCAACGAGATTGAGTTTGGCCTCGACTTCCACGGTCGCGTCAGCGCGCCGATGGCGAAAGTATTAATTAAAGAGCTGGAGCCCTATCGCCCGCTGTTTATTGAAGAGCCGGTGCTGGCCGAGCAGGCGGAGTATTACCCGCGCCTGGCCGCGCAAACCCATATTCCGATTGCTGCCGGTGAACGTATGTTCTCGCGCTTCGAATTTAAACGCGTGCTGGAAGCGGGCGGCATTGCGATTTTGCAGCCGGATCTCTCCCACGCGGGCGGCATCACCGAGTGCTACAAAATTGCCGGTATGGCGGAAGCGTACGACGTGGCGCTGGCTCCGCACTGCCCGCTCGGCCCGGTGGCGCTCGCTGCCTGTCTGCATGTCGACTTCGTCTCGCACAATGCGGTATTCCAGGAGCAGAGCATGGGCATTCACTACAACAAAGGTGCCGAACTGCTCGACTTCGTGAAGAACAAAGAGGACTTCAATATGGAAGGCGGCTTCTTTAAACCGTTGATGAAGCCGGGCCTTGGCGTAGAGATCAACGAAGAGAAAGTGATTGAGCTAAGCAAAAATGCGCCGGACTGGCGTAACCCGGTGTGGCGGCACGCGGACGGTACCGTCGCCGAGTGGTAATGCTCGTCATATTTTGCGCCGCCGGTGCGTTGGCGGTTAAACAAACTATTTAGCGCATTCAGAACATCAAAAATAATTTTTCCTACACCCTCTGTATTTAACAGGGCATGGTGAGCGGCTTCGCCATGCCCAAAACCCGGAGACAGACAGTTATGGATATTTCTGTAACGACTGCAAAAACAGGGCGTCGCCGCTATTTGACGCTGCTGATGATCTTTATCACGGTGGTCATTTGTTATGTCGACCGCGCCAACCTGGCCGTGGCCTCTGCCCATATTCAGGAGGAGTTCGGTATTACCAAAGCGGAGATGGGCTACGTCTTTTCCGCCTTCGCCTGGCTCTATACCCTCTGCCAGATCCCCGGCGGCTGGTTTCTTGACCGTGTCGGCTCACGGCTTACCTATTTCATCGCCATCTTTGGCTGGTCGGTCGCCACGCTGTTTCAGGGTTTCGCCAGCGGCCTGCTGTCGCTGATTGGCCTGCGTGCGATTACCGGCATTTTTGAAGCACCCGCTTTCCCGACCAACAACCGCATGGTGACCAGCTGGTTCCCGGAGCAGGAGCGCGCTTCGGCGGTCGGTTTTTACACCTCCGGGCAGTTTGTCGGGCTGGCTTTTCTCACCCCGCTGCTGATCTGGATCCAGGAGCTGCTAAGCTGGCACTGGGTGTTTATCGTCACCGGCGGCATCGGCATTATCTGGTCGCTGATCTGGATTAAGGTCTACCAGCCGCCGCGCCTGACCAAAAACATCAGCCAGGCGGAGCTGGAGTACATCAAAGCGGGCGGCGGCCTGATTGATGGCGATGCGCCGGTGAAAAAAGAGGCGCGCCAGCCGCTGACCAAAGCGGAGTGGAAACTGGTGTTCCACCGCAAGCTGATTGGCGTCTATCTCGGCCAGTTCGCCGTCACCTCAACGCTGTGGTTCTTCCTCACCTGGTTCCCGAACTACCTGACGCAGGAGAAAGGTATCACCGCGCTGAAAGCCGGGTTTATGACCACCGTGCCGTTCCTGGCCGCTTTCTTTGGCGTGCTGCTCTCCGGCTGGGTCGCCGATACGCTGGTGAAAAAGGGCTATTCGCTGGGGATTGCGCGTAAAACGCCGATTATCTGCGGTCTGCTTATCTCCACCTGCATTATGGGCGCGAACTACACCAACGATCCCGTGTGGATTATGACGCTGATGGCGCTGGCCTTCTTCGGCAACGGCTTTGCCTCGATCACCTGGTCGCTGGTGTCGTCGCTGGCACCGATGCGCCTGATTGGCCTCACCGGCGGGGTGTTTAACTTTGTCGGCGGGCTGGGCGGCATTACCGTGCCGCTGGTGATTGGCTACCTGGCGCAGGATTACGGCTTTGGCCCGGCGCTGGTCTATATCTCCGCCGTGGCGCTGATTGGCGCGCTCTCCTACATTTTGCTGGTCGGCGATGTGAAGCGAGTAGGTTAACGCCACGCAATCTTATACCCTGAGGCCTGTTTATGGCTTCAGGGTACTTTCATGAAACAGCTCACCTTCGCCCCGCGCAATCATCAACTGACCAATATCAACACCTGGACGGCGGACAGCCAGTGGCTGGTGTTCGATGTGCGCCCCTCCGGCGCCTCCTTTACCGGCAAAACCATCGAACGCGTCAACGTCCAATCCGGCGACGTTGAGGTGATCTACACCGCAACGGATGGCGCGCATGTCGGCGTGGTGACCGTTCATCCTGAAGCGCAGAAGTATGTGTTTATTCACGGCCCGGAAAACCCCGATGCCGCCTGGCAGTACGATTTCCACCATCGGCGCGGCGTAATAACCGGGCAGGGCCGCACAACCAATCTTGATGCGCTGGATATCACCGCGCCCTACACGCCCGGCGCGCTGCGCGGCGGCTCGCACGTGCATGTCTTTAGCCCGAACGGGCAGAACATTAGCTTTACCTATAACGATCACGTTATGCATGAGCGCGACCCTGCGCTGGATCTGCGCAACGTTGGCGTAGCGGTGCCGTTTGGCCCGGTAACGCCGCCCTGCACCCATCCGCGTGAATATGGTGGCAGCCACTGGTGCGTGCTGGTGAGCCGCACGACGCCGACGCCTGCGCCCGGCAGTGATGAGATCAACCGTGCGTATGAAGAGGGGTGGGTCGGCAACCAGCGGCTGGCGTTTATTGGCGATACGCTCTCCGCCAGCGGCGAAAAAGTGCCGGAGCTGTTTATTGTCGATCTTCCTGCTGATGAGCAGGGCTGGAAAACCGCGGGCGATGCGCCGCTGGCCGGTACAGAGCAGACGCTTCCCGCGCCGCCAAAAGGCGTGCAGCAGCAGCGCCTCACCTTCACCCATCACCGGCGCTATCCGGGTCTGGTTACGACGCCGCGCCACTGGGTGCGCAGCAACCCGCAGGCGAGCGAGATTGCCTTTTTGATGCGTGACGACAACGGCGTTGTGCAGCTCTGGTTAATCAGCCCGGCGGGCGGCGAGCCGCGGCAGTTAACCCACAGCGAGACGGGGATCCAGTCGGCGTTTAACTGGCACCCTTCTGGCGAGGCGCTGGGGTTTGTGCTGGATAACCGCATTGCGCTGTGCGACGCACTAAGCGGAGAGATAACCTTTTTGACGGCCGATCACGCCAACCCCCCTTCCGGGGATGCGGTGGTCTTCTCACCGGATGGTAAGCAGATAGCCTGGATGGAAGAGGCCGACGGTTTCCGCCAGCTCTGGATGACGCAGACCGGTTACTAAATCAGTGCACCGGCATCGGCGCGGGCGGGATAAGTGAGTTAATCGCCTCATTTTCCCGCTCGCTCTTTTCGACTCTCGCTTTCACCGAGTTATCTCTGCGAAAGAGATCCCAGGGTATCAACAGCGTGTCGAGAAGAGCGGTAAAGGGCATATCCAGCGCCACCAGCGATTTCATACCAATGCCGGTATCGTCATCGGAAATCATCGACGAACTCGCTTTTGTGCCGGGATAAAGCCCCTCTTTGCCGCCCGTATGCGACATCACGCTGGAACAGCCCGAGACCATCACTCCGCAAACCAGTGCAGAAACTATCAAACGCGTTTTCATCATCGATTAATCATCGTTGTTTTATTGTCTGAATGCTGTCACGGCGTTTATAGCCCTACGCCTGCGAAAACAACAGCATTCGCGCTCCGCTCTGTGGCGGCATTCGCACTTTAACCCTTTGTGCGGCCACCCCCAGTCTATGCCCTGTCAGAGAAAGTGCAAAAAAAGTCAAAAATTTGCCCTTGAAAAAATTCGCGACAGCCACATTTTATCACTGTAGCCGCAGAACACGCCGCAAGGGTGTTCGGCTATATGGCATGAAGATCGGTCCATTATGGAAGGTCTTACACACTCGCTGATTTCAGGAGCTTTAACTATGCGTAATTTTGATCTCTCCCCGCTTTATCGTTCAGCTATCGGTTTTGACCGCCTGTTTAACCTGCTGGAAAACAACCCGAACCAGAGCAATAACGGTTACCCTCCGTACAACGTTGAGTTAGTGGATGAAAACCACTACCGCATTGCTATCGCCGTGGCCGGTTTCGCTGAAAGCGAACTGGATATTACCGCCCAGGATAACCTGCTGGTGGTGAAAGGCTCCCACGCCGCTGAACAGAAAGAGCGTTCGTATCTCTACCAGGGCATCGCCGAGCGTAACTTCGAGCGTAAATTCCAGCTGGCAGAAAATATTCAAATCAAAGGCGCCAACCTGGTGAACGGCCTGCTCTATATCGAACTGGAGCGCGTCATCCCCGAAGAGAAAAAACCGCGCCGTATTGAAATTAACTAATTACGTCGGGTCGCTCGCGCGGCCCACTCCCGACATGCTCGCCGTCAGGGGGCATATGTGAGCCGAAAGCTCGCAGGTATTCACTCGCTTCTTTGAAGGAGAAACACAATGCGTAACTACGATTTATCCCCGCTTCTGCGTCAGTGGATTGGCTTCGACAAACTGGCAAACGCTCTGCAAACCACCAATGTTGATCAGCAGGCGTTCCCGCCCTACAACATCGAAAAAAGCGACGACAACCACTACCGCATTACCCTTGCGCTGGCCGGTTTCCGCCAGCAAGAGCTGGATATTCAGCTGGAAAATGGTCGGCTGACCATTAAAGGCACGCCGGAAAAACCGGCCAACGAACCGAAATGGCTCCATCAGGGTCTGGTGATCCAGCCCTTTACCCTGAGCTTTACGCTGGCCGATTTTATGGAAGTCTCCGGCGCAACGTTCGTGAACGGCCTGCTGCATATCGATCTGCTGCGCAACGTGCCCGAAAGCGCCGAACCGCAACGCATCGCCATTAGTTCGCGCCCGGCGTTGAATAGCTAAAACAGCGCATAAAACCGCTAAGCCCTGCTTTCTGAGCAGGGCTTTTTTGTTTCTTTTGCAGGCTGGTATACACTGGAGCCATTGCGGCATTCAGGAGACGGCTATGCTTGGCGAAGAGCTTGAGATTGAAGGACTTATCGGCGTTGGGCGCGCGCAGCTTAGGCTTGAACCTAACCAGCGAATTTATACCTTTATCGGCCCCAACGGCGTCGGTAAAACCAAAATGCTGGAAGCGCTGTTCCAGTTTATGTTTTTTAATAATGAGCTGGTGAAAAAAAACCTTGAGGGTTTTGATCAGATCTTCTTTAAATTCAAATCTGTTGCTACAAATTGCCCCGAACCTTTTACCGTGCAGCGTGAAAAAGAGGAATCTCCTATATGGATGACCGCAAAGAGCTATTTTCCGTCAGTGGTTTCTAACACGCTCCCGATAGTTTTTCTCGGTGCCCAGGCACGTGGAAAAATCGAGACACAATCAAGCGTAACTAACACCTCGCTGGGCAATCTTGAGAACCGCAGAAAGTATTACTTCCAGACGCTGACCCGGCAGATGGAGGCGGATTTCGGCTCCATGAATATGTCAGCCAGTATTCAGGAGTGGTTTATTTCAATTGCCCGCTCCTCTAACCGCTGGCAAAAAAGTGAAGATAACCGCGAAGTGGAAATTTCGACTGTTATCCGCTTATTGCACGAAATTGATGCGCGAATCGATCCGGAGTTTTTACAGATTAGCGGCGACGATCGGGTGAGTCTGAAAGTTGACGGGCAGGTGAGAGAAATCAGCCAGCTCAGCTCCGGTTTTACCTCCATCCTCAAACTGATTCAGGCGATTGTTTCCGGTTACGGCTATTTCACCAATGAAAGCAATATTCAGAAGGTGAAGGGCGTTGTCTTTATCGATGAAATAGAGAGCCACCTGCACCTCTCCTGGCAGGCGAATATCGTGCCGTTGCTCAAGAAGCTGTTTCCTAATACGACCTTTTACATTACCACGCACTCCTCTGTTGTTCTCGCGCAGCTTAAAGAGGGTGAAGCGTATAACCTCTATCGTGACGGTGATGGCGTTGTGAAGACGAAAAAAATCGCCGCGCCGAATAAAGCCGCGCTGGCCGATATACTGAAAGATGTATTCAGCGTTGATCTAAACCAGATGAAGCTTGAGAACAGCAGCGCCGACGAGCAGCAGGATGCAAAAGCGAACTTATTACGCTTGCTCAACCAGCAGGAGAAAGAGTAATGACACGGAGAGTTTTGCTGGATACCAACCTTCTGAATGCAGCATTTGATAAAAGCGGCAGAACATCTGTGGAAATGAAAACCTCCGCGATAACAATGCTTACTCAGCTACTGGCTGACGATGATGTGGCGCTGTTTATTACGCCGTTGATTCGCTATGAAGTGTTGCGTGGCGTCAGTTGGTCAAATAAAGCTGACTTTGATGAACTTCAGGCCACCCTGAACGGTTTTCCCGAACTGGATATTACGCGCGATATCTCTGAACTTTCGGCCAATCTGTTCCGTTTCGATAGCTGGCAGGCGGCGCAACCCGGTGCCGCAGCGCGTAACCTGGAGAAACGAAAGTTTGACGTGTTTCATTTCAGCAGCGCGCACTGCAATACCCTTGAGCTCTGCTCCAACGATTCAGATATCGGGCGCATCCGTCAGTTACATCAATCCTATGATGTAGCAGCCAGTAACCTCTGACAAACCTACTGCCTGGTGGCGCTTCGCTTACCAGGCCTACAGCAGGATGCAATCTAAGGCATCGCCGTCACCCGGCAGATAAGGCTCCGCATGCGGAGCCTTTTTTATTTAGGCATGCACGCTCTGCAAAAAACGCTGGCGCCAGGGTTTCAGCACAAAGAGGGCGAGCAGCGCACAGAGAATATCCAGTGTGATTGCACAGCCAAACACCAGGTTCCAGCTACCGGTCTGCTGGTAGAGCAGCGCCGCCAGCGGGCCGCCGAAAATCGAGCCGATCCCCTGCGAGATATAGAGCCAGCCATAGTTTGAGGTGGCATGCTGCGTACCGAAGGTGTCGGTGAGGGTTGCCGGAAAGAGCGAGAAGATTTCGCCCCAGCCGAAAAAGACCACCCCGGAGAGCAGCACAAACAGTAGCGGATCGTCTTTGCACAACAGCCACAGCGCCATCGCGCACCCTTCCAGACCGAAGGCGACAAACATCATGTTTTCGCGCCCAATCCGATCAGAGATATAGCCGCACACCGGGCGCGTTAAGCCATTCATAAACCGGTCGATGGTCATCGCCAGCGGCAGCGCCGCCATGCCGAGCACCGTGACGGCGGTGATACCGAAATCGTCGGCGAAAATCGCCATCTGCGAAGTGACCATCAGCCCGGAGGTGGACATCATGGTCATCATGACAAACATCAGCCAGAACAGCGGTTTGCGCAGCATCTCTTTCGGCGCGAAGCTCTTCTCGCTCATCTTCAACGGGCTGCTCACCGGCTGCGCGCTGGCATGCTGCGGCGCGCGTAACCCCTGGCTGGCGATAAAACCGAGGGCGGCCATCAGCAGGCCGAACTGCCACAGCGTGCTCTCCAGCCCTTTGGCGGCCAGCGACTGCGTTACCGGAAACGTGGTAAGGATCGCGCCCATACCGTAGCCTGCCGCCACCATCCCTGTGGCAAAGCCGCGTTTTTCGGGGAACCAGCGCACCATCAAACCGACCACGCCGATATAGACAATGCCGGTGCCGAGGCCGCCGATCACGCCGTAACAGAGATAGAGCCCCGTCAGGCTGCTGATGTTCGCCGTCAGCATCCAGCTCGCGCCGCTCAGCACGGTGCCAATGGCAATCAACCGGCGCGGGCCAAACTTATCAATCAGCTTGCCCTGGAAGGGGGAAAAGAAGGTTTGCAGAATAATCAGCAGTGAAAAGGTGAGCTGGATCTCCGCCAGCGGGACGCCCAGCTTGGCCATAAACGGCTTTGCCAGCAGCGCCCAGACATATTGCGGGCTGGAGATGGAGATCATGCACAGTAAGCCCAACGCCAGTTGCACCCATTTCTTCGACGGGCTTGCTACCACTACGCTGGTTAAGGTTGTATTTGTCATTCTGCCACCCTGTTGTTAACAAAAGTGGAGTTGTGCATTAACCATGCCATAACCTGCCAACGTACGAATCATCAGAAGAGAGTTAGCAGGCGCAGGGTTTCGCCTGCGGGTAGACGCCTCAGCTATGCGTTAAGTGAGAGCAGCATCACATTATATGGTGCGCGGTTCGCCACATTAGAGGGCGCGAAAAGCCCTGTACTTTGTGCGCCATCGCCCATAAAACGGCTCTCTTCTCTGCGAGAATTAGCCTAATCATCATGGAAAGGGATTCGATCATGAGTGAGATAGCGTTAATGGTCAGTGTGCTGGCGCTGGTGGCAGTGGTTGGGCTGTGGATCGGCAACATCAAAATACGCGGCATCGGCTTTGGTATTGGCGGCGTGCTGTTTGGCGGAATTATTGTTGGGCACATCGCCGATCGGCTGGGAATAACGTTAAGCGGCCCGATGCTGCTGTTCGTGCAGGAGTTCGGCCTGATCCTCTTCGTCTACACCATTGGTATCCAGGTCGGGCCTGGGTTCTTTGCCTCGCTGCGCGTCTCGGGGCTGCGCCTCAACCTCTTCGCCATCCTGATTGTGCTGCTGGGCGGCCTGGTCACGGCGATCCTGCATAAACTCTTCGCCATTCCGCTGCCGGTGGTGCTCGGTATCTTCTCCGGCGCGGTGACCAATACGCCCGCCCTTGGCGCCGGGCAGCAGATCCTGCGCGATTTGGGGCTGCCGGTGGAACAGCTGGATATAATGGGCACCAGCTATGCGATGGCCTACCCGTTCGGTATCTGCGGCATTTTGCTGAGTATGTGGCTGCTGCGGGTGCTGTTTCGCGTCAATGTGGATGAGGAGGCCCGCAAGCACGACGCCACCCTCAATAGCGGCGTCTCGCATATTCGCACCATCAATGTTCGGGTGGAAAACAGCAACCTCAACAATATGGCGATTCAGGATGTGCCGCTGCTCAACAGCGACAAAATCATCTGTTCACGGCTGAAACGGGACGAGCTGCTGATGGTGCCCTCGCCCACCACGGTAATTCAGGCGGGCGATCTGCTGCACCTGGTCGGCCTGCCGCGCGATCTGCATAACGCGCAGGTGGTGATTGGCAAAGAGGTGGAGACCTCCCTCTCAACGCGCGGCACAGATCTGCGCGTTGAGCGGGTGGTGGTGACCAATGAAAAAGTGCTGGGGAAAAAGATCCGCGACCTGCAACTGAAAGAGCGCTATGACGTGGTGATTTCACGCCTCAATCGCGCCGGGGTGGAGCTGGTTGCCAGCTCCGACGCCAGCCTGCAGTTTGGCGATATCCTCAACCTGGTTGGCCGACCGGCGGCGATTGAGGCGGTAGCCAGCGAAGTGGGCAACGCGCAGCAAAAATTACAGCAGGTGCAGATGCTACCGGTGTTTATCGGTATCGGTCTCGGTGTGCTGCTCGGCTCGGTGCCGCTGTTTATTCCCGGCTTTCCGGTGGCCTTAAAACTTGGGCTGGCGGGCGGGCCGCTGATTATGGCGCTGATCCTCGGGCGCATCGGCACCATCGGCAAGCTCTACTGGTTTATGCCGCCGAGCGCCAACCTGGCGCTGCGTGAGCTTGGCATTGTGCTGTTTCTGGCCGTTGTCGGCTTGAAGTCCGGCGGTGATTTCTTTGCCACGCTAACCCACGGCGAAGGCGTGACGTGGATGTGTTACGGCATCTTTATTACCGCCATTCCGCTGCTGACCGTCGGCGTGCTGGCGCGGATGCTCGGCAATATGAACTACTTAACCCTCTGCGGTATGCTGGCCGGGTCGATGACCGATCCACCGGCGCTGGCCTTCGCCAATAACCTGCATGCCACCAGCGGCGCGGCGG
Organism: Kosakonia sp. S42; assembly: GCF_016624785.1. Lineage (NCBI taxonomy): Bacteria > Pseudomonadati > Pseudomonadota > Gammaproteobacteria > Enterobacterales > Enterobacteriaceae > Kosakonia > Kosakonia sp. S42. Next base: position 69,846 of record NZ_JACVTW010000007.1, read on the forward strand.
CGCTCTCCTATGCGACGGTCTATCCGCTGGTGATGTTTTTGCGCATTATTACCCCTCAACTCCTGGCGGTGCTATTTTGGGGGCTGGGTCAGGCGTTTTAGCCTGGCGAACGGCCTGCTTTATAAGGAGTATTGATGAAAATCTCCCGCGTCGGCGAAGCGCCCGATTACCGCTTTTCGCTGGCCAACGAGCGCACCTTTCTTGCGTGGATCCGCACCGCGCTGGGCTTTCTCGCCGCGGGCGTTGGCCTCGATCAGCTGGCACCGCAGTTTGCCACGCCGCTGATCCGCGAAACGCTGGCGCTGCTGCTCTGCCTCTTCGCCGGCGCGCTGGCGCTGTATGGCTATCTGCGCTGGTTGCGTAATGAGAAAGCGATGCGCTTAAAAGAGGATCTGCCCTACACCCGCACGCTGCTGCTTATCAGTGTGGCGCTGGCGGCGGTCGCCGCAGTGGTGATGGTGCTGGTGTTCTATGCCGGATAGCCGCAGAGCGCGCCGCGCCGTCGACCCTGGTTTGCAGCCGGAGCGCACCTCGCTCGCCTGGCTACGCACGCTGTTCGGCTATGGCGCGCTGATGGCGCTGGCGGTAAAGCATAACTGGCAGCAATCGGGCACGCCGTTCTGGATCTCCCTCGCGCTGCTGGCGCTGGTGGCGGGTATCCTCTGGCGTTATACCCATCTGCGGCAGCGCATGGATGTGAACGCCGGTGACTTCGCGTTGCCCGGCAGCGTGCGTGACAAGCTGCTTATCGCCCTTGGCGTCTTCTCTCTCGCCCTGCTGTTCGCCGTTACCCATATTCGCCAGTTATGGCTTCTGCTCTGAGCGCGGGAAAAATTTATTACGCTTTGCCGCTACGCGCACTGAGCAAAAGCATGCTAAATACATGTAATCACCCCCGATTTTCGCAAGGTCAACCGTGTTAAAGCCACTGATTGCTGTTGTTATGTTGCTGGCGGCAACCGCTGTGTATGCCGCCGATACTCCGCTGACGGCGGCGCGTTACGCGCAGCAGTTGGGCGTTGGCATGGACGTTGACTGGGCGCGCACCGAGCGCGGCATCCGCGAATTTGACCCGCTGGTGGTGCGTGATTTTTACAACGCTGGCATTCGGCATGTTCGTATTCGCGTGGCGGATAATATGACCGAAGCGCGGCTGATCCACCTGCGTAAGCTGGTAGAAGCCTGCGAAGCCTACGGCGTAACGCCGATCATCGCGTATCAGGCCGATGGTTTTAAAGCCGATCCCAACGCAAAAACCGAAGCGCAGCTGGTGGCCTGGTGGACGACCGTCGGGCAATTTTTTGGCAGCGAGCATCCGACGCTCGGTTTTGATGTGATTTATGAACCCGCCGACAAACTGAACCGCGATCTGCCCGCCTTGAATCGTACTTACGATAATGTCGTGCGCACTCTGCATCAGATTGATGCCCAGCGTATGATCTTCATCGCCCCGCGATTGCGCGCCGCGCCTGAGGATCTCGCCTCGCTGCGGCTGCCTGCGCACAGCCAGAACTACCTGCTGGCGGAGTGGCATATCTTTCCGTGGGGGCCGCTGAAAAGTAACGGCAAATACCCGTGGACTTCCGGCACGGCGGCCGAAAAAGCGGCGATCCGCGCCCGTATCGCTGCGGCGCTGCGCTGGCAGCAAAAAACCGGCCACGCCAGTTGGGTCGGTGGCTGGGCGGTGGGCGAGTCGATAAAAAATGCGCCGACCGCCTCGCAGATGGCCTTCGCCCGCTTTATGGCGTGTGAGCTGAACCGGGCGAAAATCCCGTATGCGATTAATGCCGATACGCAGTTTTATGATGGTGAAGAGGGCGCATGGCGGCCCGCGCCCGCGCCGCTGCTAAAAGAGATGATTACGCCAACCTGCGAAAAGCCCGACCAGAAGCCGGGCCATCATGAGGTCAAACCGCCTGTTCGTGGTGGCCAGGGCGCGACGCCAGCGGCAGCCAGCACAACACAATCAGCAGCCCGGCCAGCGTCATCAGCATCCCAAGGCTAAACTGGCTGTTTTGCGGCAGTTGCGCAGAGAGCCACGCCAGCCCGCCGGAACCCATATTTTGCAGGCCGCCAATCAGCGCGCCCGCCGTACCGGCTAAGAAGGGGAACGGCTCCATCGCGCCGCTGGTTGCCAGCGGGAAGAGCATCCCGGCACCGAAGAAGAAGAGCGCGGCGGGCACCACTAAGGTCCAGATAGTCATTACGCCGAGGATGCCGGGGATCCACATCAGGATACCGGCCAGCAGGCAGCTTAACGACGCCTGCCACATCAGCGTGGTGAAGCGTTTATTCTGCCGTCCGGCAAACCACGCGCCGAAAAACGCCGCCGGAATAGGCAGGATAAACAGCACGCTCACCATCATACTGTTTAGCCCCAGTACGCCGCCCATCAGCACCCCAGAGCAGGCCTCAAACACCGCGATGCCCGCCAGGCCGCCAATCAGCATCAGCAGATAACAGCTAAACGCGCCGTTACCGAGCAGGGTTTTATAGCTGGTGATCAGCCGCGAGCGCGGCGCATCCAGCGGACGCGTTTCCGGCATCCAGCGCGCCATGCTGTAGGTGACAATCACACACAGCACCAGTAAGAAGATAAAGCAGGCGCGCCAGTTCACCAGCGTGTTGAGCACGCCGCCAATCAGCGGTGCCAGCAGCGGGCTGACCAGAATACCCATATTTAACAAGCTATTGGCATGCCGAAGCTCGCTGCCCGCATAGAGATCGCGCGGCAGGGTGCGCGCCATCACGCCCCCGACGCCGGTGCCGACGCCCTGCAGGGCGCTGGCGAGGATCAGCACCAGTAAGCTGTTGGTGGTGATAGCGATAAGCGTCGCCAGCATGAAGATCGACATGCCCGCGAGGATCACCGGACGGCGCCCCACTCTGTCGGCCAGCGGGCCGTAAAAGAGTTGCGAGACGCCATAGGTCAGCAGGTAGGCCGCCATTACGCTCTGTACCGCCCCTTTACTCACCGCCAGATCGTGCGCCATATCGGCCATCGCCGGAATATAGATGGTTTGCGCCATCTGGCCGACCGCGACCAGAAGCACCAGCATCAATAACAAATTGACGTTTCTCTGCCTTTTCATATCGATGATTACTTTTAAAAAGTGAAGAATTATAGAATATATAGCTGCAATGCAGCCTAGGTTGCGGAGGAATCTACCACAAGGCGTGGGATGAGCCACCAGGGGACTCAGTAATTGGCAAAGGGTGCCAGGCAGGATTTCTAAACAATTATCGGCAACTTTTGTTGCCAGAATGATCTACGAAAGACGCAGCAGGATCGCCCCGGCGGCAATACCGCAGGCGGCAACAACGCGCACGCCTGCCACGCGCTCTTTGAGCACAAAGCAGGCTAACAGCGCGCCGAAAAGTATTGAGGTTTCACGCAGCGCAGCCACTACCGCCAGCGGCGCTTGCGTCATCGCCCATAGCGCCAGGCCGTAGGAGCCGAGCGTACCGATGCCGCCCGGCAGCCCTGATTTCCAGTTAGCAACCAGATAACGGGAAACGGCGTGGCGGCGCGCCACCATCGCCCACAGCAGCAGGCAGAAACCGTTGAGGAAGAAGGTCCAGAGGGTGTACCCGAGCGCCGTGCCGGAGAGGCGCACGCCGGTACCATCCACCAGCGTATAGCTGGCGATAAAACAGGCGTTAAGCAGCGCCAGCCAGATCCCGGTGCGCGACTGGCTGCGCCCGTTAAATGCCATGCCGAGAATCGACAGGCAGATCACCGCAATCCCGCTCCACGCCACCGCGCTCAGGGCATCACCGAGAAACAGCACGCTGACTAACGCCACCAGCAGCGGCGCGGTGCCGCGCATCAGCGGGTAGGTCTGGCTCATCTCTGAGACCTGGTAGGTTTTGGCGACCAGCACGGTATAAACCACTTGCAGAGCACAGGAGAGGGCGAGGTAGGGCGCGCTGGCAAGCGTTGGCTGGGGAGAAAAAGGGAGCAATATCAGCGCAATTAGCGCGGCAAATCCGCTCACGGCAATGGCGGAATAGAGCTTATCGCTGCCCGCTTTGACAATGGCGTTCCAGCTGGCGTGGAGCAGTGCGGCGAAGAGCAGAATGCAGAAAACCGAAAGCGTCATGGCGACCTGCGCACGGGAAATGTCACCGAAATGTAACATGACCGGCGCAAGGCACGCCAGAACGCGAATAGTAAAGAGGGGCGGTTGCCCGCCCCCCTTTGGTGCGACTTGAACCTGAGTTAACGAACAAACTTCAGGACTGCTTCAAGTAGTTGCAACAAGGCAACAATGAGTTTCAGGATCAGGATAACCATCTCCGTCTGGCCCATACGCATCTCCTCAGGTAAAGGAGCACCGGCTGACTTACCTTTCCGCTGCCTGTTATCAGCCGTGTTGTTGGCGTAACGCAGTGTGCTCTCAAGGGGTTAAGGCGCTGACGGCACCACCCGTTTCAGCCAGGACTTAGCGCGCCGTAGTTGCGGCCCCCACACAGATGCGCAACATCAGTATATGCGAGCACTGTATTTATATACAGTAATTATTGGTTGTTTTTGCGCCATTGAGCCATACTTAATGCGGATGATTATGTGTAAAAATTGCGCAACCGGACGATATAGCGTATAGTTCCGCTGTTGACGTAACGCAGTGTGCTTGCGGTCACCAGCCGCAAAAAGCTGCAAAAAAAACCTCGCTCCGGCGGGGTTTTTTGTTGTCATTTCGGCAATAAGAAATGTGATCAATGGCCCACTTTGCTGCCGGTGCGTAAAAAGCAGTTGTCGGCGAATGATTCCTGTGTTTGTATAAATCTCGTTAATGACATAAAAATTGTTCACACAACAACAGGTCCCCCATGAACGCTGCCACTAAACCGATGAACCTACTAAAAACCGCGCACAACGCCGCGGTGGTCGTCGTGCGTGTGGTGGTGGTCGTCGGCAATGCGCCGTAGGGTCCGGAACAACACACGATTCCAAAACCCCGCCGGCGCAAACCGGGCGGGGTTTCTTGTTTTATCCCTCCCGGAAAGTCGGCCCAGAATAAGAAGGACTGGAGCATGGCAAGTTCGGAAAGCACTCCTCAATCCACGCGCTACACCGGCGCGCAGCTGATTGTTCATTTACTCGAGCGTCAGGGCATTACCACCGTTACCGGCATTCCGGGCGGCACCGTTTTGCCGCTGTACGATGCCCTGAGCCAAAGTACGCAGATTCGCCACGTGCTGGCCCGCCACGAACAGGGTGCCGGTTTTATCGCTCAGGGAATGGCGCGCACGCAGGGAAAACCGGCGGTCTGTCTCGCCTGTAGCGGGCCGGGTGCAACCAATCTGGTTACCGCCATCGCCGACGCGCGCCTCGACTCCATCCCGCTGGTCTGCATTACCGGCCAGGTGCCCGCTTCAATGATCGGCACCGACGCGTTTCAGGAAGTGGACACTTACGGCATCTCTATCCCCATCACTAAACACAACTATCTGGTCCGCGACATTGCCGAACTGCCGCAGGTGATCAGCGATGCGTTCCGCATTGCGCAGTCCGGCCGTCCCGGCCCGGTGTGGATAGATATTCCTAAAGATGTGCAGACTGCGGAGATCACCTTAAGCGAGCTGCCGGAACCGGGCGTTAAAGCCCCGGCTCCGGCGTGGAATGCGCATGACGTTCGTGCCGCGGCGGAGATGATCAACGCCGCGCAGCGCCCGGTGCTCTACCTGGGCGGCGGGGTGATCAATGCGCCGCAGCAAATTCGCCTGCTGGCGGAGAAAGCCAGCCTGCCAACGACCATGACGCTGATGGCGCTCGGCATGCTGCCGAAACACCACCCGCTCTCCCTCGGCATGCTTGGCATGCACGGCGCGCGCAGCACCAACTTCATTCTGCAAGAGGCGGATCTGCTGATTGTGCTGGGGGCGCGTTTTGATGACCGGGCGATTGGCAAAACCGAGCAGTTCTGTCCGAATGCCAAAATCATTCATGTTGATATCGACCGCGCCGAGCTGGGGAAAGTGAAGCAGGCGCATGTCGCGATCCAGGGCGATGTCGGCGAAGTATTGGATGTATTGATTCCACAGATTGAGGCGAGCGCGCGCCACGCCTGGCGTAACACCGTCGAACAGCTGCAAGCGGAGTTTCCCTCCTCCATTGCGCAGAACAGCGATCCCTTGAGCCACTATGGGCTGATTAACGCGGTGGCAGCCTGCGTTGATGATGAGGCGATTATCACTACCGACGTTGGGCAGCATCAGATGTGGACGGCGCAAGCCTATCCGCTCAATCGCCCGCGCCAGTGGCTCACCTCTGGCGGCCTCGGCACCATGGGCTTTGGTCTGCCGACGGCGATCGGCGCGGCGCTGGCGAACCCGGAACGGAAGGTGATCTGCTTCTCCGGCGACGGCAGCCTGATGATGAATATTCAGGAGATGGCGACGGCGGCGGAAAACAATCTCGATGTCAAAATCATCCTGATGAATAACGAGGCGCTGGGGCTGGTGCATCAACAGCAGAGTCTGTTCTACAAATCCGGCGTCTTTGCCGCGACCTATCCGGGCATGGTTAACTTTGTGCAGATTGCCGCCGGGTTTGGCCTGCACACCTGCGATTTAAACGCCGCCGCCGATCCGCAGGCCGCGTTGCAGGAGATTATTGACCGCCCAGGACCTGCGCTGGTGCATGTGCGCATCGATCCACAACAGAAAGTCTACCCGATGGTGCCGCCGGGCGCGGCGAATACAGAAATGGTGGGGGAATAAACCATGCAGAGCACTGATAACGTCATTCTTGAACTCACCGTGCGTAACCACCCGGGCGTAATGACCCACGTCTGCGGGCTATTTGCCCGTCGGGCGTTCAACGTGGAGGGCATTCTCTGTTTACCGCTCCAGAACGGCGAGCAGAGCCGCATCTGGCTCCAGGTCGCCAACGATCAGCGTCTTGAGCAGATGATAAGCCAGATCGACAAGCTGGAAGATGTGGTGCAGATCATCCGTCACCAGAGCGATCCCGGCGTGTTCAATAAGCTGGGGCTCTTTTTTGAGTAAGCGCTAAAGCGGCACGCCGCCCGTTAAGGCGGCGCGCTACGCCCTATTTTTTGCGCGGCAGCGGGGTGCTGAGGTAGTAGCGCGACTTCTTATTGGTTCTCACGCCGACGACCACAAGTACCACGACGAACAGAATATAACCGATATAAGACATTACTCATCCTCCAGTACGCCAAGCTTGCCCAGTAAATCCACTTGCCACTCGGGTGCCCGCTTCTTATCCCGCTTCGCCAGGAAGCGAACCACTAAAAAGTTGACGTAACGCGATTCGAAGAACTGCTGCATTTTTTGGTAGTGCTCGTCCGGCCAAAGCTCGATGGCGTAGTTAATCCAGCGGATAAACAGCCAGACATTTTTACGCATACCGCCGCGTTGATTCAGCACGCCAAATGCGTAGAGATAGGCGATATAGGCCAGCTTCTCCTCTTCAACACGCGACTCAAGCAGCACCTCCGCACACACTTTTTCCACCGCCAGCCGCTGATGCTCCACATCGCGCGACCAGAAGAGCGCACAGGCATAATCATAATGCGCCAGCGCGTGTCCGCGGCGGGTCGCCTCCTCTAACAGCTTCAGGCGCTCGGGCTGGGCCTCTCTTCCGTGTTGCGCTTCCAGAATGCGGCTTTTGCGGAACAGTGCTTCCGGCGAGCGGTTCTGGCAGGCGCGATCAAGCGCTACGGCCGCCGACTCTGCGGAGGGCGTAATCAGCAAATTGGTCGCCGCAACCGGTGCCAGGCCACTGTGAATATCGCTTAACAGCAGCAGGGCGGGGATCACGTCATGTTCGGCGAGCAGCGTTAAAAAGCCCTGCGCCTGCGCTTTCTGCTGGAAGAAGCAGAGACGGTTGAGCAGCACGTTCAGCTTGTCCGGCCCGATGCGATCGTCCGTCTGCTTCAGGCGCGCAAGCCACGGCTCTGCCGGGCCAGGAAGATGAACACCCTCCAGCGTCTGCAAACGCAGATAGGCGCTCAGCAGCAGTTCGGTGTCGTTTTCGCAGCGCGCGCCGGTCAGCGCGATATAGCGCGGGAAGAGCCCCTTCTCATCTTGCAGCGCGTACTCTTTATGGCACAGCACCGACAGCAGCCAGAAGAGTAATGCCCCTTCCTGGGCAAACAGCAGCCGGACTGAACCGTGGTTGAGCATAAACTCAATGCTCTCATAAATGCGCCGCGCGAAGAGCGGGCTATGGGCGTAGAAGGTGTAATCGTCGTCCAGCAGGAAATGGACGTAGGTATCCAGGCAGGTGAGGTGCAGCGCTGCCTTATCTTCCGGCTCCATCGGCAGGGCCAGCATCTGCTGGAACTCCTCATCGAACGCGCCGATCGCTTTACCGCTGTGCTTATCGGGCCAGTATTCGGGGTTGCCGAGCTTATCCAGCCACTTCACGCTGTAGAGCTTGTTGCGCTTAAGCTCCGGCAACGTGGTGCAGTAGTTGCTGGCTAAAAAGTTATCGATGGCGACATGCTCATCATCGCCGTACCAGCGCGGGTAGAGGTAATAGATAAACTGCTCGCGCACCGGCATGCTTTCCGGGTCGCACTCCAGCGCGCGGTTGAGCCAGTAAAGCGGCGCCATCTCCGCTTCCTGCTCATCGGCCACTGGCAGACCGGTGTAAATCGGCTCACTGGAGAGCGGTAAACCGCCTTTTTCGCGGGCAAAGGCCAGCGCTGCGTCTGAATAAGCGCTCAGATCGAGCGCTATCGGCTGATGCGGCTCCTCGAACCACGCGGGTTGGTTAAAGTGCCCGCTCGCCGTCAGCAGCAGGTAATAGAGAAAAGGCGTCTGGTTATTCAGGGAGATGGCCTTCGCCGCCCAGTAAAAGAGCAGATCGCTACTGATGCGGGCGCGGCTCCACTGGGTGGCGGTCACCCGGTCAGCGTAGTGGCCGCCGCGCGCGTCGCCAGCGATATTAAGCCAGCGCTGAGCCAGCATCGCACAGGGGTAATGGGCCTGCGGCTGCTGTTGATGCCAGGCGGTCAGCAGTTCGACGATCTTCTCTTCGCTATATAACTGCGGGGTAAAGAGAAAGGTGTACTGGCTGATGATGGGAAAAAACGCATCATCGCGATCCTGCTGCCAGCGCGCCTCGGCGGCGGCATAGTAGCGGGTAAGGGCTTCAAACTCCCCGGCGTGCATCAAATCGCGCAGCTGCTGGCGGACGGAAAAAATCTCATCCAGTGAAATCATGGTGCCTCATAAGGGAGATGTGAGAAAAATGGTGTCCATTGTCACGAAAAAAAGCGGCAGGTACAAACCCCTGATTTAGGTGTTTGAGCGCACTTAGCGCTGTTAGTCGACGCCGATTTGCCCGTATGATGAGCCTCTTTTCGCTGCGGGAGAACGTATGATCTGGTTGATGTTGGCCACGCTGGTGGTGGTCTTTGTGATTGGTTTTCGGGTATTAACCTCCGATTCCCGCCGTGCGATCCGCCGTCTTACCGACCGGCTTAATATTCAACCCGTGCCGGTGGAGTCGATGATTGATCAGATGGGCAAAACTGCGGGCAATGAATTTCTGCGCTATTTAGCGCGTCCCGATGAAGCGCACCTGCAAAACGCGGCGCAGCTGCTGCTGATCTGGCAGGTGGCGATTGTGGATAGCGGTGAGCAAAATTTTCACTACTGGCACCGCCTGATGCAGAAAGCACGGCTTGCGGCACCGATTACCGATGCGCAATTACGCCTGGCGCTCGGCTTTCTGCGTGAAATCGATCCGGATAAAGCCGAACTGAGCAATTTTCAGATGCGTTATAACGCGCTCTTCGCACCGGAAGAGGGTGTCTATTGGCTGCACTGATAGCGATGCTGAAGAGTTGCCGAATTGTTAATTGCGTCACACTTTATGAATGTTACACTGCGCGACTTTCACGTTTAACAATTAAGCAGGTAATCAATGAGTGAGCAAAGTATGGCGCAATCTTCAGCCGATCCGGTCACGCGGCCGAACTGGTCCGCCGTTTTCGCCGTGGCCTTCTGTGTAGCATGCTTGATCACCGTTGAGTTTCTGCCGGTCAGCCTGCTGACGCCGATGGCGCTGGATTTGGGCGTCTCCGAAGGGCTTGCCGGGCAAACCGTCACCGTGACCGCTTTTGTGGCGATGTTCGCCAGCCTGTTTATTACCAACATTATTCGCACCACCGACCGCCGCTATGTGGTGTTCGCCTTTGCGCTGCTGCTGACCCTCTCCTGCCTGCTGGTCTCGTTTGCCACCAGCTTTACCCTGCTGTTAGTCGGGCGCGCCTGCCTTGGGCTGGCGCTTGGCGGCTTCTGGGCGATGTCGGCCTCGCTGACCATGCGTTTAGTGCCGATGCGCACGGTGCCGAAAGCGCTGTCGGTCATCTTTGGCGCGGTGTCGATTGCGCTGGTGATTGCCGCGCCGCTGGGCAGTTTTCTTGGCGGGATTATCGGCTGGCGTAACGTCTTTAACGGCGCAGCGCTGATGGGCGTGGCCTGTATTATCTGGGTGTGGATGGCGCTGCCGTCGCTGCCAGGGCAGACCGAGCAGCACCAGAATATGTTTGGCCTGCTGAAACGCCCCGGCGTTGCGGCGGGAATGCTGGCGATTTTCATGGTCTTCGCCGGCCAGTTCTCCTTCTTTACCTACATTCGCCCGGTCTATACGACCCTTGCCGGTTTCAGCGTCGATGGGCTGACGCTGGTGCTGCTCAGTTTTGGTATCGCCAGTTTCGTCGGCACCTCGTTCTCGTCAGTGGTGATGAAGCGCTCGGTGAAAATGACGCTGGCCCTTGCGCCGCTGACGCTGGCGATGAGCGCGCTGGTGCTGATTTTGTGGGGCAGCGATAAGGTGGTTGCGGCGGGGATCGCCATTGTCTGGGGGTTGGGCTTCGCCCTGATTCCGGTGGGCTGGTCAACGTGGATCACTCGTACCCTTGCCGACCAGGCAGAAAAAGCCGGTTCGATCCAGGTGGCGGTTATTCAATTGGCGAATACCTGCGGCGCGGCGATTGGCGGCTTCGCCCTCGATCATTACGGCCTGCTCTCGCCGTTGATGCTCTCCGGCGGCCTGATGCTGCTCACCGCGCTGCTGGTGGCGGCAAAAGTGAAGGTCAGAGCCTGACCTCAAAATGCCGGGTGGCGCTGCGCTTACCCGGCCTACAATTCACGTAGGCCCGATAAGGCGCAGCCGCCATCGGGCAATGCACCGGCGTTCGTTATGCGGCGCGCACCTTGCGGCGTGAATCCAGCGCGATAAGCAACACCGACGAGACAATCAACAGCGTGCCGAGCCAGTCCGGCAATGTGAACACCACGCCGAGCAAGGCCACCGAAAGCAGGGCGCTGCTGAGCGGTTCGGCGCAGCTTAAAATGCTCGCTTTCGAGCCGCCAATCATCTGCGCGCCCTTCAAATAGAGGCTAAAGGTCACCGCCGTACCAATCACCACCAGGTAGAAAAAGGCCATCAACAGCGCGCCATCGATGACAAAATCACTCCCCTGCCCGGCATAGAACGGCGTCAGCATTAACCCCGCCAGCAACATACTCCAGCCGACAATCGGCAGCGTGCCGTAGCGGGCAATCAGCGCCGAAGGGTACGTGGTGTAAAACGCGGCGGAGAAGGCGGAGATAATTCCCCACACCAGCGCGCCGGAGGAGATGGAGAGCGAGGTGAGATTACCGTGCGTCACCAGCAGGAAGGTGCCGATTAACGAGGTCATGATCGCCGCTGAGACCAGCAGCGTCGGGCGCGCTTTGCGTACCAGCGCAAACCACGCGACGATAATCGTCGGCGAGAGGAATTGCAGCACCGTGGCGGTGGCGGCGTTAGATTTCTCGATGGTCACCAGGAAGCTCAGTTGCACCACCATCGCGCCAAACAGCGAGAAGAAGAGCAGGCTCAGCGCGTCTTTACGGTTTTTCAGAATGGTAAAAATCTTGTCGCCGTGAACAAACGACAGCGTAAGCAGGATCACGCCGGTAAACAGCAGACGCGTCATGGTTAACCACTGCGCAGAGATGGCGCTCTTCTCCATAATAAACTGCGCACATACGCCGGAACTGCCCCACAGCACTGCCGCTGCGAGCACGCAGAGCATCCCTTTTTTCGTCGAACTCATCGCTAACCCGTTGATAACTTATTAACAGGTTAAGAAGCATAACACAGGCCCGGACAGGAACCGGAGGCGGCATGAGGGGAACCGCCTCCGGGCTGTTACCTTACCACCAGGCTTCCCACATCGCGCCGATGTTGAGCGAGTCGAGGGAGGTATCGTTGGTGCCGTTAACGCGCGCGGTGCGTTTGTTATCCACTTCGCCGCCGGTTACGTAGAAGCGCAGCATCGGGCGGAACTCCGGCCCCATCGCGATAGAGATGTTCTGCGACAGCGTGGCTTTCCAGCCGTGGTTGTCGCCGCCATCATCATAATCCACGCGCTGGTAGCCCAGCTCCAGCCAGGTCGAGTGCACATCGTTCCACCAGTGCATCGGGCGAACAATCGCGCCATAGTTGCGGCGGTTATCCGTTTTTATGCGGCTGTTGTCGTAATCATGGAAGGCGAGCAGGTAATCCACCTGGGTTTGCTGGGTGAATTTATAGGTCCCTTCAAAGCTGGTGTAGATGGCCTTAAGATCGTCGGTTTTGTTGAAGACGCTGTTGTCCGAGTTATCAGAGTAGCGGGCGATCAGCTTGTTGATGCCGCTGTCGTAGGTATGGCTCAGCACCGCGCCGCCCTGCCAGGCGTGCAGGCGCTCGTCGCGATCCACCGCTTTCGAGTCAAAGCCGTAGTTGGCATAAATCTCCAGATCGAGCGGGCCAACTTTCATGCCGTGCACTTTCGAGGTGACCGCATAGTTGCCTTTATCGCCAACGTTAGAGCTGCCGGTACAGGTGATGCGCGACGGGTTGGATTCATCCTCCAGCACTTCCGGGCTACAGGATTCGATGGAGCCAACGGCCGCAACGTCAAACTGCACGCCGCCGATATCGAAGTTTTTCACCCCCGCGCCCTGGCCGTCGTGGTTCATCCAGAAGTAGTCGTTGATCCCCTGTTGTGGACGCTGGTGGAAATCACGTCCCGCCCAGAAGTAGGCGTTAGGGTTGGAGGCCAGCAGATTAGTCACGCCAGCGTAGGCTTTTTTCAGGTTAACTTCATCGCCCCAGTGATCGAACATCACGTTGATGTCCCAGATCGCGCCGTTATCGCCTTTGAACGCTTTCGAGAGCTGGAATTCGCCGCCGTTGCCTTCGTTGCCAAGACGACCAATCGCCGACGCACCGTTGTAGGAGCCATCAACGCCGACATATTTCTGATCGCCGGACTGGTAATGCGCGCCATAGCGGGCATAACCGGTAAATTTCACGCCGTAAGGGATCGCCAAATCGGGCGTTTGCGCCGCGCTTTGCGGCTCAACTACTACATCGGCTTTTTTATTCATTGCGGCGTCCATTTTCGCCTGGCGTTCCGCTAGCGCTTTATCCACCGCTTTTGCGACAATGGCGTCAATTTGCTCTTGCGTAAACTCCTGGGCGAGGGCGGAACCAGAGCAAAGTGTAGCCGCAACCGCCAGCGCCACTGGAAGTTTTTTATTTATCTTCATGGTTATCTCAATATAGTAAGTTGTTCTCAGACAATAACCTTCCGCTCCGTTACAGAGTGGAATATTGCCATCATCAAAACAGACTGCTTTATTTTATTAAGTTGGGTACAGACGTATTAAGATTTACCGTAATCAATTCTCCATTCAGTTACGCTGATAAAGCTGAACGATCTCCTCAGATAATTCACGAGCTAATAACGACGTCATTAAATGGTCCTGCGCATGCACCATAATTAAGGTCATCGGCTGGCGGCCTTCGCCGGCATCCTGTTCGATTAATTTGGTTTGCATCTGGTGTGCCTGGCGCGCATAGCCATCGGCCTCTTTCAACAGCAGTTTCGCTTCATCAATGTTGCCTTCGCGCGCGGAGCGCAGGGCTTCAAAGCAGAGGCTGCGCGACTGCCCGGCGTTGACGATAATCTCCATTACCGCCTCTTCAAGTGCGACCATAATTTTCAATCCTGAGTAGTGAAACCATTATTCTCAGAGGTGGCGGCAAACCACTCTCCGCTTTTTTTAACGGTGCGTTGTTGGGTGTCGAGATCTAATTGCACAAAACCGTAGCGGTTTTTATAGGCATTACACCACGACCAGTTATCAATAAAGGTCCACATATGGTAGCCAAGACAGTTGCTGCCTTCGCTAATCCCTTTATGCAGCCAGATAAGGTGATCGCGAACGAAATTAATTCGGTAGCTATCATTTATTTGGCCATTTTCAATAAAGCGCTGTTCATTCTCGACGCCCATACCATTTTCGGAAATAAAACAGCGTGGGTTACCGTAATTAATGCGCAGGTTGGTGAGAATATCGTAAATACCCGGTTCATAAATTTCCCACCCGCGATAAGGGTTCATTTTACGGCCCGGCATATCGTAATAATCAAACAACCACTCCGGCATAAACGGTGAATCGGGATTGACCGCGCTCTCCCGGCACTTTACCCGCCGCGGCTGGTAATAGTTGATGCCGAGCAGATCGATCTTCCCTTCTGCAATCAGCGCAATATCCTCCGGCTGGCAGGCGGGCAGCTGATTGTGCTCTTTCAGCAGCGCCACCAGGTCAGCGGGATACTCGCCACGCAGTACCGGGTCGAGAAAACTGCGGTTAAACAGTAAGTCAGCGTAGTGCGCCGCCTTCACATCCGCCGGGTGCTGCGAGCGCGGATAAGAGGGCGTCAGGTTGAGCACGATGCCAATCTCACCGGGATGATGCCCGGCACGAAAGGCGCGCACCGCGCTGGCGTGAGCCAGAACCGTGTTGTAAGCCACCGTGGCCGCACGTTTAAAATCGACCACGTTCGGGTAGTGGAAATCGTAAAGATAACCGCCTTCCACCGGCACAATCGGCTCGTTGAAGGTGAACCAGTGATGCACGCGATCGCCGAACAGCTCAAAGCAGATCTGCGCATAGCGGCTGAAGGCGTCGACCACTTCCCGGCTCTCCCAGCCGCCCTTCTCCTGCATCACCATCGGCATATCGAAGTGGAACAGGGTAATAAACGGCGTAATGCCCTGCGCCAGCAGTTCGTCAATCACGCTGTTATAAAACGCTACCGCCTGCGGGTTCACCTCGCCGGTACCATCCGGAATCAGGCGCGCCCAGCTCAGCGAGGTGCGAAAGCTGTTGTGCTTCAGCTGTTTGAGCAGGGCGATATCCTGCTGCCAGTGGCGGTAGAAGGTCGAGGTCTGCTGCGGCCCCACCTGCTGATGAAAACGCCACGGCTGACGGGCAAACCAGGTATCCCACGTGGTGGCGCTTTTACCGCCCTGTTCGCTTTCCCCTTCGGTTTGCAGCGCAGAGCAGGCGCTGCCCCACCAGAAGTTTGCGGGAAATTCATATTTCATTACCGACTCCTTTTAATTACTGCTGACGGTTTCCGCCATCGGGGCGCTGCTCTGCGCGGCTTTTTCCTCTTCTGCTTTCATCAGCGAGTGCTCATAAGCGCGCAGGAAAGGCAGATACATCAGGGCGGACATCACCATACAGATCAAACACATTACCAGCGGGCTAAAGGCCCAGTTTGCCGCCCATGAAGCACCGATTGGCGCAGGCGTTGTCCACGGCGTCAGGGAAACGACCTGTGCCAGCAGCCCCATTTTGGTGGCGGTCCAGGCGAGCACGGCGTTAATCAGCGGCACGCAGACAAACGGCACAAACAGCATTGGGTTCATGATGATCGGCGCACCGAAGAGAATCGGTTCGTTGATATTAAAGAAGCTCGGCACCACGCCCATTTTGCCGATGGTACGCAGATGGGCGACGCGGCTGCGCAGCAGCAGGAAGGCCAGCGGTAACGTGGAGCCGACGCCGCCAATCAGCAGATAGTGATCCCAGAAACCTTGCAGATAGACGTGCGGTAACGCCGCGCCCGCCGCCAGTGCGGCCTGGTTTGCGGAGAGGTTGGCCATCCAGAACGGGTTCATGATGCCGGTGACAATCAGCGAACCGTGGATGCCGGCGAACCAGAAAATCTGGCACAGCAGCACAGAGAGCAGCACCGCGGGCAGCGAGTCGGAGGCGGAAACCAGCGGCTCAAGCAGGTGCATAATCGCCTGCGGCATAATCATGCCGGTTTGCGCTTCGATAAAGAGGTTGAGCGGGTGCAGCGTGCCAATAATCACCAGCACCGGAATGAGGATCTCAAACGAGCGGGCCACGCCGGTCGGCACCTCTTTTGGCAGACGAATAGTGATCTTGTGCTGCTTCAGCCAGGCATAAACCCGTGACGAGTAGATCGAAGTGATAAGCGCCGTAAAGATGCCCTGGCCCGAGAGATACTGCGTCGAGATGGTGCCATCTTTGTAAGGCGCGGCGACCAGCAGAAAGGCCATAAACGCCAGCAGGCCGGTCATTACCGGGTCGAGATTAAACTGGCGACCAAGACTGGCGCCAATGCCGACAGAGATGAAAAAGGTCATCACCCCCATGCTGAGGTTAAATGGCAACATCAGCTGTTCGCGGTATTCGGTCGAGAAATCAAGCCACGCGCGGGCGAAGCCGACGGTAGTATCCGCAGAAAAGGGCGGGAAGATAAACACCAGCATAAACGAGCCGATGATCATAAACGGCAGCGCGGCGGTAAAGCCGTCGCGGATGGCGATAACGTACTTTTGCTGACCAAGACGACCGGCCAGCGGCGTGATGCTTTGCTCAATCACCGTAATCATGGATTGGTAGAGGGAACTCATAAGAACACCTTTTAATGTGCCGCTTCAATCAGCGACAGAGCATAGTCCAGTACCTCGTCGCCACGTTGCATGCCGTAATCCATCGGGTTGATGGGTTGTACCGGAATGCCCTGGGCGGCGGCCTTTTCTGCCAGTGTTTTTAACATGTATTTAACTTGTGGACCGAGAAGCACGACCTGGTAGCGTGGAAACTGCAGATCAAACTCAGCTACGCCGTACGCGTCGATCTCAACCGGGATATCGCGGGCTTTCGCCGCCTCTTCCATTTTTCTGACCAGCAGACTGGTGGACATACCGGCTGAGCAACACAACATGATCCTGAACATCGTTAACCGTCCTCGAAGTGTAAAAAGTTATTGCGGAGACGATTGGATATCATATGGAAACCGGTTTCCATGGATTCGCCATAGAAGTGTGATAGCTGTCAATATCTGTAAATAATAAGGCTGAGTTATTGGATTTCCGTCACGAAATTGCGCCCTTTAAACAGGCAAAACGGCACAAATGGAAAATCGGTTTCCATGAAAAAAAGAAACGGCTATACTCGCGGTGGTTATAGATTAGCCATTGCAGTGTCTGTTTTTTGCGGGCGCACCTTGCGCCTGCCAGGGGAGAAAGATGTCTACAATCAACGATGTATCACGTTTAGCTGGGGTGTCGAAAGCCACAGTCTCACGGGTGTTGAGCGGTTCGCGCGGCGTTAAGGAAGCCAGCCGTCTCGCGGTACTGAAAGCCGTCGACGAGCTGAACTATCGGCCCAATGTTATCGCCCAGTCGCTGCTCAGCCAGTCGACAGGCTGCATCGGCGTGATCTGCGCTCAGGAGAACGTTAACCAGACCACCGGTTACCTCTACGCGCTAGAGAAGCATCTCAGCCAGAGCCAAAAGCACCTGCTGCTGCGCTTTGCTAACACCAAAACGGAGGTGATGAGCGCGCTGGATGAGCTCACCTGCGGGCTGTGTGACGATGTGCTGATTATTGGTGCCCGTTTTCCGCTATCTATTGACGACGAAAATGTGATTCTCGTGGATTGCGTCGAGTCTGCCGATACCACCCTTAACAGCATTCAGTTCGATCGCGCCTTTGCCGCCGAAACCGCCTGCAACTACCTGACAAGCCAGGGCCGCCGTCAGATCGCGCTGATTCACCCGCATAATGCCGCCGCCGAACAGGTGCTGCACGGTTATAAACTGGCGCTGGAAAACAATTTCCTGCCCTTTAACCGCAACCTGGTGTTTATGGATGACACCTCATCATCCGTGGCCCTGCAGGTGCTGCTGAACAATGCCACCACGCTTAACTTCAACGCCTTACTGGTTGCCGATGAGCAGGAAGCGCAGCGCGTGATCCCGCAGTTACAGGCGTTTAATAAGTCGGTGCCGGAAGATATTATGGTCTTCAGCCTCGCCGGCTCGCTGCATCTGCCGGGTATTCCGACGATTCCGGCGATTGAATATTCAATGGATGCAATGGCCGCGCGTATTGTGTCGTGGCTCAATGAAAAAACGCAGAGCGTATTAGGGACATATCGCGTTCGCGGGGATTTAATTATTCCGGACGTAAGAAAACGCTAAATAAATGGGCCTCCAGACGGAGGCTTTTTATTTTATAGCGGATAAGAATACTCTCTTCGGCGGTTAACCTTTCCCAAACTCATCCTTCGCTATTGAAATGTAATAGAAAATAAACAAACCTATCATACATCGATTTTAAGGGAGCTTAATCGGTATCGAGTCGTACCTGTAAAATCCATTCTTTTAATAAGGAAGGTAGCTATGCGGCACTCGAATATATGTGATTCAGGGATAAAAATCCTGTTCGCTTTTATTATTATGATGGTCGCCATGCCTGCGGATTCACATATTCAGAAGCCAATATCCGCTGCAATCGTACAGGTGTCGACGGATTCATTTACCCCCCTTCTTCCCACTGGCCGCAATGCTGTGGCCAGACATTTCGTCCGCATCGCCGGCGAAAAGCAAAAAAGCATCGACCCTGATGGGCTGCGGCATCGGGACTATTTCCGCAACCTGTCAGAGTGCCCCCTCTCTTGCGATCTGTGTGCATCCTGCTGCACCTGTTTTATGGGGCTTAGCGATAACCGTTCACGGCTGACCAGCTACAGCGTGCCGTTTAAGCCAGAAAGCCGACGTTATTCCGATGATATTGAATGGTTCTCACCCTGCTGCCACACCATGCAAATGGCAGCCTGTTACTGAATTGAGAGTGCGTTTTTTCATATACCCCTGCGTTGATGGTCTGACTTGTACGACTTGTTAGATTTGCCGGTCTGTGGACCGGCTTTTTTTTGGCAGGCCGCCGCAGAGCCAAGGAGAATAGCCGTGGAAAAGAGAGAGAGCCTCTGGAAAGTCGCTGGCATTACTAACCTCGCCAGCCGCCTCTATTGTCCGCTGGTCTCCCTGACGGATGGGCGTGTATTTCGCACAGTCCGACTGGAGCTTGATGGGGATCGGCTGAAATATATGACGCTGCGCGAGATAGAGGTGGTGGCGGTCAGCCTGATTAAAAATCATGCTGATGAGAAAACCTGAAACAGGCAGGCGTGCAGAAAGTAAAAAGCATTCGTCTGGGCACTACCTTCAATGCATAAAAGAAGGCTGGAATAATCCCTAATGCCCAGGCGAATGCGTTCTGAAAGCGCAGAAATAATGAGTGGAATATAGCGAGATACCCGTGAGTTATAAAGCCCCGGATTTCACTATCAGATTAAATAACGTGATCAGGGAGGGTTCTCATCTGTCCCTGTTTTACATCCTTCATGGCAGGGTAAATTACATTTATCAGATTCTGAGTCATAGCAGAAATGGTAAAGCGGGCAGGTTTCGCAGAGCGCTCTCTCATTATTACAGCGGGTCTTATACAAATGGTTAAGGCACTCGTTATCCTGGTTTTTATCCTCAACGCTCAATACGCGAATCAACTCACGGGAAGACATGGTGTGCTCAATTTTTTGCGCGAGTTGTGATTTGTAGGCATATATGGTTTTAATCTGTAGGTTCTTTAATTCCGCTATTTTTTGTATGGAGAAACCAGCAATAAGCAGTCGCAGGGTGTTAATCTCATTGGGCGTTGCGCCCAGCAAATAAAGCCGGTGATAGATTTTGTCCTGAATCTCTTTATATAACGTTTGCCTGTCATAGAGCAGATTCATCATTCTTGGTCGCATAATACCCGGCGAGAGGCAGACCGGTGAGCGATCCACACGCATCGCTGTCTCTATCTCTGCACGCGTCAGGGTAATCAGTTTCGAATGCGTTATGCAGCGCTTCTCTTCAAAATAAAATTCAGCAACGACTTTGTCATTGAGATGGATTTTACGCGCGGTAAAGAAAACGGCGCGCAGGCGTGATGTTGAGGCGACCGCTGCAATAAGTAATACCTTGCGGTGCGGTGACGCATCAATGATTAAGGGGAGTGAGGTGTTTTTATGCAGGGCCTCTAAAAGCTTTTGCTCATCCTGGTATATTTTTATAACGATAAAACTGTTTTTTTCAAAAAATGTGGTGATGGCCAGGAGCGCAGGCCAGGAATAGCTAAAGACGATGATCTCAGCAGACATACAAAAACTCCCTTTATTTATACCTGCAAGTATGAGAGGTATTTCCTTTTTAAAGCCCGGTGTAAATTTCCAGACCGAGCCAAATTAAGCTGACGACCAACATGATTAAATAGATGGTTATTGCTGCAATAGTTCCGTCTGCAACCCTTTTTTTCTTATTTCCTTCTTCGTCCTGCCAGTATTTCTCTTCAGTACAATTTTCTTTGAACCGATCCGGCTCATGGCTATTCCGTTCCATAACGTCCTCGTTTTTTTGATAGTAAAAGTCTCTGGCAAGTTGCCGCCATTTTTCCCTGAGCAGAACAAATAAACTGACGCCAATCACTCCCGTGGCAGTAGCAACAAACATCCTGATGCTGTAGCGCATTCGCACGGGATAGAGTTGATAAGACTCTTTATCTATACGGTAAAACGTGTGGTTAATATCTTCTAAATAACATTTGCTGATTTCGTTAATCATGCTCTGCTGCTCATTGTTCGCTTGCTGCAGCACCAACTGAATTGACGTATTCTGCGCGCCAGCAAACCACGAGAGTAGGGATATTCTAATTTGATTAGGGTTGGAATCATCAAGATAGATATCCTGCCACTCACCGCGAGCGATAACTCTTTTTAAGTAAATAAGGTAGTCATTAAAAAAATCGTCAGCTTCAATTACCACTTCAGCACCATAAAAGTTTTGTATACAGGCCATCAGGGGATAAAGAGAAAATTTTTCTGCAGAGCTGATGGTGAGTGATGTTAGCCATTGTTGAGGGTAATAAAATGTACTCAGTATCGCCAACATAAAACCTACTATACCAAAGCAAATGATGTCGCGGCGGGCATGATAAAGAGTAATTAATATTCCTGAAGTGTGATTGCTTTTATTACTATTCCCCATGCGGCACTGTTGTGATGCCATTTATTTAACCCTCATCGTTAAATGGTTAAAGCAACCTCCTGGTCTATTAAGTAAGATATTTTTTGTTGCTGCTTTTTTCAAATCGGCAAAAAAAGGGTTAGCGGCAAACAGACAATTTTATGTGATCTGCGTCACATAAAATTGTGTATTCAGCCCCAGAATAGCGTGATTCAGGCAGTAATAAAGCGATAAGTAAAACCAGGAATTTATTATCTCATGGAAAAAAGCTTTTAGTGATAATAATCTCTCTGTAGATAATTAGCAGGAATTGCGCTTTCGTTAAGAATATTCTTCTGTTTTTTCTTTTTGTCTGCAAATAATAATGGCCTGTTCAATAAATAATCTCAAGCGGGTATTTTTATTACGCCTGGCTGACTAACCAGCTTGCTAAGCCATTGTCACACTCTCCCACCGGTCGGCCGGGCACCATCCGCGTGATTTACTGCGTGGTCTTTATAGAGGATAGCCAGGTAAATCCTTAGCTAAAAAAGTCAGCTGGTTAGCCATAAGATTGCTAAGGTCAGTTTGCTATAAGCCATACGTTTTCGTTGTTAGACAGGTTGAAGTGCGACTCTTATCTTTCGTCATGATTTGTAAATTACATGCAATGACTTGATGAGGGAGCAATTTTGGCCAGGTTACTGAATCGCTTAACAACAAAGCCCACGCACTTCACCCTTGCGCTGAAAATTGCGTTGCTCAGCGGCATGGTGGCGTTTTCCACCGCCTCTTTCGCCGATGAACCCTTAAAAGAGGGCATCACACCCGCAACGGATGCCAGCCAGATCCCGACGGCGGCGAAATTACGTAAAGATACCGTTGTGGCCGGCATCTCTGAGCCGCAGGGCATTTTTAACCCCTACTTTTTCGTTAACGGTTGGGATGAGAACGTCACTAACGTCATCTTCTCGCGCCTGATCGACTGGGATAGCCACGGCAAGCTGGTGCCGGGTCTGGCTGAGAGCTGGACCATCAGCCCGGACAATAAGGTCTACACCATCAAGCTGCGCCCCAATTTGACCTTTAGCGACGGTTCACCGCTCACCGCAGAAGATGTGGCGTTCACCTTAACCGTGCTTTATGACCCGAAATATGACGGCGATACCGATATCACGTTAGCGAATATCGCGGGCGGCGCGGAGTATAAAGCGGGCAAAGCGGAGAGCGTCAGCGGCCTGAAAGTGATCGATGCCCACACGCTGCAAGTGACCACCACCCAGCCGGGCGCGACGACGCTGGCGAAAATCGGCGGGCCAGTGCTGTCGAAAGCCTATTACGGTAAAGGGTATCAGCGCGGCAATCTCGACTATTTACGCACGCTGCACGGCAAGCCGCTCGGTAACGGGCCGTACGTCTACGACAAATACATTCCGGGCCAGGAGATTCGCTTCCACGCCAATACCCATTTCTACCGTGGTACACCGCCGACGCCGCGCTTTATCTATCGCGTGACCAACCCGTCGACCAACTTCCAGCTTTTCCAGACCGGCGAGACCGATTACGACGCGTTTACCTCGCGCCCGGATGATATTGAGCAGCTCAAAATGCTGGGCTTCGCCAATATCAACCTCTACGGCTCCAGCGACTACAGCAAAGTGGAGTTCAACGTGCATCGCCCGGCGTTGCAGGATGCGAAAGTGCGTCAGGCGCTGATTTATGGCCTCGATCGCCAGAAACTGATTGATGTGGTCTATCAGGGCTACGGCAAAGTGGCGATTGAGCCGATCGCGCCCATCTCCTGGGCCTATAACGCCGATGGCGTAAATCCCTACAAGTACGATCCGGCACAGGCGAAAAAGCTGCTTGATGAAGCAGGCTGGAAACCGGGCCCGGATGGCATCCGCGTAAAAGAGGGCAAACGCCTTGAACTGACGCTGCTGGTGAGCAAAAAAGTGCTCAACGATGCGCTGATCCCTATCGCCAAAGAGAACTGGCAGCAGATTGGCGTGTTGCTGAAACCGCAGGTGGTGGACTTCAACGCCCTGATGTCCCAGCGCAAAGCGGGCAACTATGATCTCGCCTCGTTTAGCACCAGCACGCTGAATGATCCCCATGATGGCGTCTGGGATTACTACAGCACGGAATCGAAAGAGTCGGGCTATAACAATCCGCAGGTCGATAAGCTGATTAACGAAGGCAACGCCGAACTGGATGTTGAGAAACGCAAACCGATCTACCACCAGCTCTATAAAGTGCTGGCCGACGATCCGCCGGTGATTCTCCTCGGCTACCGCCAGATTTTGTCGGCGAGCAGCGCCCGCGTGACCGGCTTCAAACCGGACATCTATAACGGCCTGACCGGCAGCCTGCCGGATGTCAAAATCGTTAAGTAAGACCTTCACCGCCGCCGGGGCTGCCCGGCGGCGGGCATGAGAGCGTTATGGGAAACTTTATCCTCAGGCGGCTGCTGCAAACCGTGCCGATGCTGCTGCTGGCTTCACTGATCATCTTTATGCTGTTCGCCAAAACACCGGGCGACTTTATCGACGGCAATATCACCCTGACCGCCGCCCGTGCCGCTGAACTGAAAGCGATTTACGGCCTCGATCAGCCCCTTTTTACCCGCTATCTGCACTGGCTCGGCCAGCTGCTGCGCGGCGATCTCGGCTTCTCGCTGCAATACCAGATCCCGGTCAGCCAACTGCTGAACCAGTACATCTGGAACTCCTTCCTGCTGGCAAGCGTCGCGCTGGTCTTCTACTGGGGTATTGGCCTCGCGGTCGGTATTGCTTCAGCGCTGAAGCCCAATTCGCTGTTTGACCACGTGGTGAGCGTGGTGGTCTTCGCCGCCATGTCCTTTCCGACCTTCTTCCTCTGCCTGCTGCTGATTAAGTGGTTCGCCGTCGATCTGCACTGGCTGCCGGTGGGCGGCATGACCAATACCGGCAGCGATGAAAGCGGCTGGGCGTGGGTGATGCAGGTTGCCGCGCATCTGGCGCTGCCGGTGCTGGCACTGGTGATGTTGCAGGCGGGCAGCCTGACGCGCTACTTTCGCGCCAGCATGCTTGATGTGGTAAAGATGGACTTTATCCGTACCGCCCGCGCCAAAGGGCTGCGCGAGCGCACGGTGATCTTCAAACACGCGCTGCGCAATGCCCTGCTGCCGATTATCACCCTGCTCGGTTTTGAGCTGCCGGGGCTCTTTTCCGGGGCGATCATCACCGAAAAGGTGTTTAACTGGCCGGGTGCCGGGCATATTCATATCGATTCGCTGGCCGCGCGGGATTACCCCGTGCTGATGGGTTTCACCCTCTTCCTGGCGGTATTAACCATTGTCGGCAACCTGATTGCCGATGTGCTTTACGCGTGGGCTGACCCGCGTATCCGGGTGAGGTGATGATGCTGGGTTCACTCTTCTCAACCAACCGCCGTCTGCGCAAAGCAGAGATCCCGGCGCTGGCTCAGGCGACGCCGTCACCGTGGCGACAGGCGTGGCTTGCGCTGCGTCACAACCGGCTGGCGATGCTCTGCCTGCTGGCGCTGATTGTGATGGCTGTCTGGTGCATTGTCGGGCCAATCTGGTCGCCGTGGAAAAACGACGCCACCGATGCGCTGATGATCAACAAACCTCCTGGTGCTGAGCACTGGCTGGGCACCGACTTCCTCGGGCGCGATGTTTATACCCGCCTGCTGCTGGCCGGACGTATCTCGCTGATTATCGGCCTGCTGACCATGCTGCTCTCCGTGGCGCTCGGCTACCTGCTTGGCGCGCTGTCGGGCTATGCGGGCGGCTGGACCGATAAAGTGATTATGCGGCTGGCGGATCTGGTGATGACCATCCCAAGCCTGCCGCTGCTGATTGTCGCCGGGGCGATGTTGTCGGAGCTCGATTTCCCCGCCGAGTCGCGTATCTACATGGTGGTGGTGATGCTCAGCCTGCTGGAGTGGCCGAAGCTGGCACGGCTGGTACGCGGGCAGATCCTCTCCCTGCGCGAGCGCGATTTTATGCTGGCCACCCAGGTACTTGGCCTCTCCTCGCGCCGCCGCCTGTTTGGTCACCTGTTGCCTAATACGGTGCCGATTCTGGTAGTGATGGCGACCATGGCGGTGGCGAACGCCATTCTGATGGAGTCGGCGCTCAGCTACCTTGGCATGGGCGTGGTACCGCCAACGCCGTCGTGGGGCAATATGATGGATGCCGCCAACAGCCTGATCGATTTTCAACGCCGTCCGTGGCTGTGGATGCCGCCAGGGATCGCCATTTTTATCACCGTGATTGCCATTAACGTGCTGGGCGATGGCCTGCGCGATGCGCTCGATCCGAAGATGAAACGGAGCCTGAAATGAGCGAACCGCTGGTCACGTTTAACCAACTCTCCGTCTCTTTCGCCGCAGAGCAGGGGCGCGTACGCGCCGTGCAGGAGGTCTCCTTTGCCATTCAGGCCGGGCAGACTATCGGCGTGGTCGGTGAATCCGGCTGCGGAAAAAGCGTCACGGCGATGTCGCTGATGGGTTTGCTGCCACCGCAGGCGGCGCGCATCGATGGCGGGGAAATCCGCTTTCAGGGCGAGGATCTGCTGCGCCTGAAGCCGTCGAAAATGGCCGATCTGCGCGGCAACCAGCTGGCGATGATTTTCCAGGAGCCAATGACCGCCCTGAACCCGGTGCTGACCATCGGTGAGCAGCTGTGCGAGCCGCTGATCCGCCATCGCGGACTGTCGCCGAAAGCGGCCTGGCAGCGCGCAACGCAATTAATTGCTGAAGTGGGGCTGGCGCGGGCAGAGAGCCTGATGAGCAGCTATCCGCATCAACTCTCCGGCGGCATGCTGCAACGCATCATGATAGCTATGGCACTGAGCTGCCAGCCGAAGCTGTTAATCGCCGATGAGCCAACTACCGCGCTGGATGTCACCGTGCAGGCGCAGATCCTGCGGCTGTTGCGCGACCAGGCGCAGGCGCACCATATGGCGCTGATGTTGATCACTCACGATCTGGGCGTGATCGCGCAGATGGCGGAGCATGTGGTGGTGATGTACGCCGGGCGGATTGTTGAACAGGGGCCAACCGCCGACGTGTTACGTCATCCGCTGCACCCCTACACCAAAGGGCTGATCGCCTCACGTCCGGTGCCGGGCGAGCGGCGGCGTCGGCTCTACTCGATTCCCGGCCAGGTTCCCGATCTGGCTGAACTGCCACCGTGGTGCGCCTTTTACGATCGCTGCGAGCGCGCGACCGACGCCTGTCGGCGCGGCATTCCGCCGCTGGTGGGCGACGAGACCCGGCAGGCGGCCTGTATTCACAGTGCGTTAACGGAGCCGCAGGCATGAGCGCAGAGTATGTGATTGAAGTTAAAGACCTGAAGAAGTACTTCCCGCTGCGCGACGGGCTGTTTGGTCAGCAGACCGGAGAGGTGCGCGCGGTTGATGGCGTCAGTTTTAACATTCGGCCTGGCACCATTTTTGGCCTGGTCGGCGAATCCGGCAGCGGCAAAACTACCGTCGGACGTACGCTATTGGGGCTGTACGACAAAACCGCTGGCAGCGTGAAATATCGCGGCCAGGAGCTGGGCGATCTGCCGGCGAAGGCGCTGCGCGCCCTGCGACCGAAAATCCAGCTGGTGTTTCAGGATCCCTACAGCTCGCTCAATCCGCGCATCCGCATCGGCGATGCGATTGGTGAAGCGATGCTGGAGCATAAGCTCTGCACCCGCGCAGAGCTGTATGACAAGGTGATTGCGGTGATGAAGATTTGCGGGCTGGCGCCGCAGCACTACAACCGCTTTCCCCATGAGTTTTCCGGCGGTCAGCGCCAGCGAATTGGCATTGCCCGCGCGCTGATCCTTAACCCAGATTTTATTATTGCCGACGAGCCGATTTCGGCGCTGGATGTCTCTATTCAGGCGCAGATTATCAACCTGTTCGCCGATCTTCGCGACGACTTCGGCGTCACCTTTCTCTTTATCTCCCACGATCTCGGCGTGGTCGAACATCTGTGCGATGACGTGGCGGTGATGTATCTCGGTCAACTGGTGGAGACCGCCAGCCGCGACACGCTCTTCAACCAGCCGCTGCACCCCTATACCCGCGCGCTGCTGGCCGCTGTGCCGACTCTCGATCCGCTGCGTGAGCCGGTAGCGGCAGTGCAGGGCGAGATCCCTGACCCTTCGCGACCGCCGCCGGGCTGCCGCTTTTCGTCGCGCTGCCCGCACGCCACGGAGATCTGCCGTGAACAGGCACCAGCGCTGCGTGAAGTGGCTTCCGGGCATCATGTTGCCTGCCACTGGGTGGATAAGATGTAGTGCCGCTTCGCCGTGCTTCCCCAGGCTGTTCTATGCTTATCAGTCCTGTCTGAAATCATGGGGAACACGGTACATGAGAGCACTTACTTATCACGGTTCACATAAAGTCAGCGTCGATAACCACCCCGATCCGATTATCCAGGCGGCGGATGATATTATCCTCCGCGTGACCGCAACGGCAATTTGCGGCTCGGATCTGCACCTCTATCACGGCAAAATCCCCGGTACGCATCACGGTGACATCTTCGGTCATGAGTTTATGGGCGAAGTGGTCGAGACCGGGGCTGGCGTGCATGCGGTCAGCAAGGGCGACCGGGTGGTGATCCCCTTTGTTATCGCCTGCGGCGAATGTTTTTTCTGTAAGCTTCATCAATACTCCGCCTGTTCGGAAACGAACGAAGGCAAAGGTGCAGCGTTAAACCGAAAAGGCATTACTCCGCCGGCGGCGCTGTTTGGCTACAGCGATCTCTATGGCGGTATTCCCGGCGGCCAGGCGGAGTATGTCCGCGTGCCGAAGGCCAATACCGGGCCGTTTAAAGTGCCGGATACGCTCTCTGACGAGAAGGTGCTTTTCCTCTCCGATATCCTGCCCACGGCCTGGCAGGCGGTAAAAAACGCCGAAATTAAACAGGGTTCAAGCGTGGCAATTTACGGCGCGGGCCCCGTCGGGCTGCTGTCGGCGGCGTGCGCGCGTCTGGAAGGGGCTGAACAGATTTTCATGATCGATGACAGCGACTACCGGCTCGCCTTCGCCCGCGACCGCTACGGCGTTATTCCCATCAACTTTGATAAGAATGATGATCCGGCGGCGTGGATTATTGAAAACACGCCGGGCCATCGTGGTGTTGATGCGGTGATTGATGCCGTGGGCTTTGAAGCCAAAGGCAGCACCACCGAAACGGTGCTCAGCACCCTGAAAATCGAGGGCAGCAGCGGCAAAGTGCTGCGCCAGGCGATTGCCGCCGTGCGGCGCGGTGGTATCGTCAGCGTGCCGGGCGTCTACGCCGGGTTTATTCACGCCTTTATGTTTGGCGACGCCTTCGATAAAGGGCTGACCTTCAAAATGGGGCAGACTCACGTCCACTCATTCCTGCCAGACCTGCTGCCGCTGATTGAGTCCGGCCATCTCAAACCGGAAGAGATTGTCACGCACCATATGCCGCTCGAAGAGGCCGCCCGCGGCTATGAGATCTTCGATAAGCATGCAGAAGATTGCCGCAAAGTGATCCTCGTTCCGGGGCTCAACGCCGCGAAAGCGACGATCTAACCCCGCCGATGCCCGGTTCGCCGGGCAGACAAGCAAAAAGCCCGGGGAACCGGGCTTTCAGGCATGTTTTAGCTCCTCGAAAAGCTCTGGATGCTTGTCCAGCGCCTTAAAGAGCAAAACTAAAGGTCTTGGCGGTGCAACACGTCCGGTTTCGTACCGGCTAAAGGCGTTTGCGCCACCGCCAAACATCTCTGCTGCCTGGCGCTGATCGAGATTAAACCGCTTTCGGATAGTGGCAATAAACTGAGGATCAACCTCTTCTGCGTTAACTTTGCGGACAAAAGCCGCAACCTGTTTTGAGTAAAGTTCACCGTTCAGACGGTCAAAAATGATCTCTCCACATGCGTCGCAGTAATCGCCTGTGATCGCAGTGAGCGTAGTCACTTTCCCTTTGTAACGGTATTCAATGTTGCGGGTGTCATGTTTGAGTCCCGCAGCGCCGCAAACAGGGCATTTCATTTATCTCTCCTTAAATGACACGATCAGTACATCGTCAGAGACGATTAACTTTAGATAAAGTTTTTGCCTCTTCCAGACTGGCCGGTAAACATCGTGCCACACCGTATGATCGACATATGCCGTCATGCTTTTAAAAAAATCTTCTGAAGTGAGCGCCTGAATTACTGCGCACATCTCGTCAAATGGCGGTGGATTAAAGCCTAATTCAATCGCTCCCGCGACAGCGCTGGCCGTGGTTCTGACCTTTCCCTCAAGCACCATCCGCTTGACGATATGTAAGCGGACATGGGGAGTTCCTTTCTCCATAGTTTTAACCTAAAAGCTAAATTATGCAAATAGGGTAAAAAGCTACCGCATGCAATGTCCTGGTCAAAGCGGGAAAGTAGGGAAATGCGGGTGATGAACTGGTTGGCCTGCAAGAGAATGCAACAAATAAGAAGCCCGGTGAACCGGGCTTCCATTTTTAGATAAAGGTGAAGATCTCGTCGCGCGGCAGGCGGGATTTAGGCAGTGCGGCGTTAAAATCCTGCTCGCTGCGCACGCCGAGCGATACCAGCACGACGCTGGTCAGCCCTTTCTCGCGCAGGCCCAGCGCCAGGTCGAGCTCACGTGCGTCAAATCCCTCCATCGGCGTGGCGTCGATGCCGAGCATCGCTGCGCTGAGCAGCAGGCCGCCGAGCGCCAGATAGACCTGTTTCTCCATCCACTGCGGCAGATCGCGCTGCTCATAGCGGTGCAGATCGACATAGGAGCGGCGGCCCTTATCCTGACCCGCTTTCGCGCCGTCAGCCACAAAGCGGCCATCCTTCTCCTCCTGTGCCAGCACCTTTTGCAGGTGGGCTTCATCGAGATCGCTGCGCATGCAGAGCGCAATCACGTGTGAGGCATCGGCAATTTTCGGTTTGTTATAGATGAAGTTGCTGGTGGCGGATTTCGCCATCGCCGCGCGTCCCTCCTCGCTTGAGGCGACAACAAAGTGCCACGGCTGCGAGTTAACGGAAGAGGGGCTGTTTTGCAGCACGTTGAGCAGGGTGTCGATCTTCTCCTGCGGCACGCGCTGTGCGGGGTCGAAGGCTTTGACGGTATGGCGGGAAATCACGGCTTCATCAAGGGTCATTTTTCTCTCCTGGCGAACATTCAAATAACGCGGGGCGCACCGTCCCGTAGAGTCGCCGAGGATAAACGCAACGCCAGCGAAGATAAATTAGTGAAAAACGGCAACACTTTCACTCGCAAAGTGAAAATGCAGTTTGCCTGCGCCCGCTTTTCTGGCACAACAGAAGCGCTTGTTATTTGCCGTTCGGAGAGATGATGATTCGGCTGGAAGATGTCACGCTGTTTGTTCGCTCGGCGCTGCTGGGCAGTTTTTCTAACGCCGCGCGCGAAGCCGGGCTGCTTCCCGGCCAGGTCAGCGCAGCGGTGCACCGCCTGGAGCGCGATCTCGATAAGCGCCTGTTTGTGCGCTCGACCCGTAGCCTGCGCTTAACCGCTGAGGGCGAAAAGTACCTCCCCTTCGCCCAGGAGATGCTGGAGGTGGTGCGCGCCGGATCAGAGAGCCTGCACAGCGGCGATAACGAACCGCAGGGCGAGCTGCGCATGGCGGTGCCATCCGATCTTGGGCGTAACGTGCTGCTGCCGATCATCACCCGTTTTTGTGCTCAGTACCCGAAGGTCTCTCTGCGCCTCTCCCTTTCCGATCAGCTTAGCGATGTGTTTCGCGATCCGGTGGATGTCGCTATCCGCTACGGCGTGCTGGATAACAGCAGCTATGTAGCGCTGCCGATTGCCGAAGATAACCGCCGGGTGCTGGCCGCGTCGCCCGCTTATCTGGCGCAGCACGGCAGGCCGCAAACCCTCGATGAGGTGGTTAACCATCACTGTCTGCTCTTCACCATGAACAACCAGGTGTATGACAAATGGAGCTTTCCGGAAAATGGCTTGCGCCGACAGCTGATCGTCAAAAGCCGCATGTTGTGCGACGACGCGGATGTCGCCCGCCGCTGGGCGGTGGAAGGGATGGGTATTGTCTACAAGTCGTGGATCGACATCAGCGCCGATGTGCTGGCCGGGCGGCTGGAGGTGTTGCTGCCGCAGCATCCCGGCGAGGCCGCGCCGCTTAACCTCATTTGCCCGCACCGCAAACAGTTCTCCCCGGCGATTCGCCATCTGCACGCGGTTTTACGGGAAACATTAAGACCAATCACCGCACAGCTGCGCAGCCTGGCAGCGGAAAAACCGCACGGATAACCAAAAGCGATCGCCATTACGCGCCAGGCTTAAAGTTTGACCTTCACAGGAGGAAGTGGCGATGGCATTACGTTCATTAGGCACCACGGGGTTACAGATCCCGGCATTAGTTTTTGGCGGCAATGTGTTCGGCTGGACCGTCGATGAGCAGCAGAGCTTCAGTTTGCTGGACGCGTTACTGGAAAAGGGCTTTACGGCGATCGATACGGCAGACGTTTACTCTGCATGGGCACCGGGCAACAAGGGTGGCGAATCGGAAACCATTATTGGTAAGTGGCTGGCGGCGCACCCGGGTCATCGCGACAAGATCACCCTGTTTACTAAAGTGGGCGCCGATATGGGCGAACCCGGCAAAAAAGGGCTCTCGGCACGCTGGATTGAGCAGGCGGTTGATGACTCACTCCGTCGCCTGCAAACGGACTATATCGACCTCTACTTCTCCCACTGGCCGGATAGCGAAACGCCCTACGATGAAACGTTAGGCGCTTATGAAAAGCTGCTGAAAGCGGGGAAAATCCGCGCGATTGGCGCGTCCAACCTCGACGCCCAACAGCTGGCAGAATCGCTGAAAGTAGCGGACGAGAAAGGGCTGCCGCGCTACCAGGTGCTGCAACCGGAATATAACCTCTACGATCGCGAGAGCTTTGAAGGCGCGTTGCAGGATTTAACGGTGCGGGAAAATATTGGCGTCGTGACCTACTACAGCCTCGCTTCCGGCTTTCTGTCAGGAAAATATCGCAGCGAAAGCGATCTTAGCCAGAGCCAGCGCGGGCAGGGCATCGCCAAATACCTGAATCCACGCGGATTCGCCATTCTCGATGCGCTCGACAAGGTGGCGGCAAATCATAATGTGAAACCCGCCGAAGTGGCGCTAGCCTGGCTTATTAACCAACCGGGCGTCACCGCGCCGATTGCCAGCGCGACAAAAACCGCACACGTCGAGAGCTTCGCTACCGCGGTGGCGCTGAACCTCTCTACCGATGAGATCGCCGCATTGAACAAAGCCGGCGCATAAACCGTCAAATGCCCGGTGGCGCGCTGCTTACCGGGCCTACGAACTGATACCAGCCTGCAAACCCCGTAGGCCGGATAAGGCGCAAGCCGCCATCCGGCATCGCCCTCTATTGCTGGGAGCAGACCCGCCACGCCATTGCGGCGCTGGCGACGACGAACAGCGCCATGATCCACGCCATTGTCCACGGTGTGCCGTCACGAAACGCGGCCAGCAGCAGGGAAGAGATAATGCCGCTGCCATATTGCAGGGAGCCAATCAGCGCTGATGCTGAGCCGGCAAAGGCCGGGACGGTATCCAGCGCGGCGGCGGTCGAGGCGGCGGCGATAATGCCGTTCATCGAAAAGAAGACAAACACCGTAATCAGCACCGCAACCAGACCACCCAATTGCAGCTTCACCAGCAGCGCCAGCACTATGCCCGCGAGCGCGGCCAGCGTGACGGCAATCTTCAGCAGCTTATCAAGCGGATGGCGCTGCACCAGCCGTCGGTTAACGGCACTCATCCCCATCAGACCAACAATATTGAGCGCAAACAGCCAGCCAAAATGCTGCGGCGCGACGCCGTAATAGCCGATATAGACGAACGGTGAGCCGGTGACGAAGGCGTACGCGGAGACATAGAAAAAGGTGACGCATAGCGTGTAACGCATAAACGCACGATTGCGCAGCAGCGTGAAGTAATTGCGAAATACGCCCGTCAGCGACGCATGAATGCACTTCTCGGCGGGCAGGGTTTCCGGCAGCGCGAAGAGGGAGATAAACATCAGCCCGCCAATCACCACCAGCACCCAGAAAGCCGCATGCCAGGTGGTGAACTTAATAATCTGCCCGCCCGCCAGCGGCCCGATAATCGGGGCGATCGCCATAATAATGGTCAGGGTAGAGAGCATCTGCGCCGCGCGGGTGCGCACAAAGAGGTCGCGGATCATCGCCCGCGCCAGCATCGGCCCGGTACAGGCACCAAATGCCTGAAACACGCGCCAGAACACCATCTGATGGATCTCCGTCGATAACGCACACCCCGCCGAACCGATGATAAACAGCACCATGCCGATAAACAGTGGCTTGCGGCGTCCGATGGCATCGCTCACCGGCCCCCACACCAGTTGCGCCAGCGCGAAGCCCATCAAAAAGCCAGTGATGGTCAGTTCGACATCACCTTGCAGCTCGCGCGCCATCAGCGGCATCGCAGGCAGGTAGATATCCGTCGACAGGGAGGTGAAGGCCATCAGTGCGCTGAGGATCGCGAGAAACAGCGGCCCGTGTAGCTTGGTTTGCATAAGATCCTGATTAAGTCACGAAGAGGGTGCCGACAGCGCGGCGCGTTAACTTAAGCAGGGCGACACAAAGCATAACGCCATTAAATCATCATGGCGTTAATGCGGGCTCAGGTGTGGCGTTCACTGACCGTCATGGTAAAGACCACGGGGAGGTCGCCATCGTTGGCGTAGTGGTGCGGCACATCGGTTTGCGCCACGGCAGAGCACCCTTCGGCAATAACCAGCGACGTTTGCGCGACTTCTAACGTCAGCGTACCGCGCTCAACGTGCAGCAGCTCGACGGTGCCGACCGGATGGCCGGGCGAGGTAAAACGCTCACCGGGAAAGATCTCCCAGCGCCACAGCTCAAGCATATCCGGTCCGCTGGTGCCCGCCAGCAGGCGCGCGCTGCCACCTTTCTCGCCACGCCAGAGCAGCGGAATATCCTCTTTGGCAATCAGATGCGCCAGCGGTTTACTGGCGACATCAACAATGTCGGCCACCGAGACGCCCATCGCCGCCGCAATTTTACACAGCAGCGCGATGCTCGGGTTGGCGAGACATTTTTCAATCTCGACCAACATACCTTTGCTGACGCCCGCCCGGCGGGAGAGCTCATCCAGCGAGAGTTTTTGCTGCTTACGAAACGCTTTGATTCGCGCGGCAACCGCTTCACTGACGCGCTGGATATCCGCGCCGGAGTCGGTCGGTTTATTGACTTTTTTGGTCATCGGTCGATACTGTGCAATAAAATGGTCACTAAAAAGGATTATCCAATGCTTTCCGTTCAGCCGTCAATCGATGCGCGTCTTGCCGTGCTGGCGCCCGGCTTTCGCGCTATCAGCATCTCGCTGCAGGCCGCGCCGCTGATTCACCCGCAGGTGGGCGAAGAGGCGTTAAAGCATGCTTGTGCACTGGTCACGGCGGGCGAGCCTTCGTGGGCGGATGCGCACCTGGCGGCCTGGGATGAAGTGTTTAAACAGTTTGGCGCGAAACCCAAACGCACGCCCTGTTCTGCCCAGGCTTTGCGAAAACGCGTGTTGCGAGACGGCGTCCTGCCCGCCATTGACCCGGTAGTCGATCTCTATAACGCCATCAGTTTGCGCTACGCTGTGCCGGTAGGTGGCGAAAATATCGCCGCGTATGTCGGCGCGCCCTGCCTGACGCTGGCCGATGGCAGCGAGCCGTTCGATACCATGAAAGAGGGCGAACTGGCGCTGGAATCACCGGAGCCAGGAGAGGTTATCTGGCGCGATGAGCAGGGTGTAACCTGCCGACGCTGGAACTGGCGTCAGGGTGTGCGTACGCGTCTGAGCGCGGCAGACAGCCAGATGTGGTTTATCCTTGAGAGTCTGCCGGCGATGCCGCTCGATGCATTATGTGAGGCAGGCGACGAACTGATCGCCGGGTTAGGCCGTATGATGCCGGGTTGCCACACTGAAAAAAGCCTGATTGGGTTTGCGTAATGAGGGAACAAGAATGGACTTCACAGGATTAAGCGCTTTTGCGCTGACGCCACTTCTCGATGACCGCCTGGATGAGGCGGCCTATATCAGCATTATTGAAAAACTGCGCGCCGCAGGCGTCGATTCCATCGGCGCGCTCGGCTCTACGGGGTGCTACCCCTACTTTAGCCGCAGCGAGCGCGCGAGCGTCCTGCGTCTGGCAACGGAGTATTCCGGCGCGGTGCCGGTGATCGCCGGGATTGGCGCGCTGCGCACGCGCGATGTGCTTTGGCTGGCGGAGGATGCGCAGAAAGCAGGCGTCAGCGCCGTGCTGCTGGCCCCGGTCTCTTATCATCCGTTAACGGAAGATGAAGTCTTCGATCTGTTTGCCACCGTCACCCGCGAACTGTCGGTGCCGCTCTGTATCTATAACAACCCTAACGCCACGCACTTTAACTTCAGCGACGAGCTGCTTGCCCGTATCGCCCAGTTGCCGAATATTGGCTCGATCAAAATCCCGCCTCTTGCCGCGGAGCTTGCCTCAGAGCGGGTGAGTGCGCTGCGCGCGCAAATCCCGGCGGAGATCCGCCTCGGCATCAGCGGCGACGGCACGGCGATTGAAGCGCTGAATGCCGGGTGCAGCGTCTGGTATTCGGTGTTCGGTGGGCTTTTCCCGCAGGCGGCACTGGCTATTTCCCGCGCGGCGATGGCGGGCGATATCGCACAGGCGCGCCAGCATACCGCCGCGCTCCAGCCGCTATGGGATCTGTTTAAGCGTTACGGCGGCAGCCTGCGCGTTATCGCCACTGCCGCAGAGCTGCTTGGCGTGGTGAAAGCACCGTGTTTACCCGCGCCTTTACAGACGCTGCAAGGCGACGCACGGCGCGAGGTTGCCCAGGTTATTGAGCAGTTGCGATTAACAGTGTGAGAGGATTGCCGGATGGCGGCTGCGCCTTATCCGGCAAAAATAGCTTTGTAAACCCCATAGCTGGTAGGTACTGTCGAAGCATTAAATTTCAGCACTGGAACAGTAAATGGTAAAAACAGCGGTCTTCAAAAGTAATCGTCGTCTGACCATGCACGCGCCCAAAGCGGTGACGCTGCCGGACGTGAAACAGGTCGATATCATTTCCGTAGATAATTCGCGCATCATCATGTCGGCGTTGGACAGCTGGTTTGACGATGAAAGCGCATCACCAGATTTTATGCCTTCGCGGGAACAGCCGGGCGAACAGGACAGAGAAGCGTTTTGATGCTCAAATCATGCTTGATACAAACTTCTGAATTTTCGACTTATAAAATAAGCCAGAAATCCTCCGCCAGGCTTTCAATGGGCATCATGTGCAGATGCGTAAACTAACAACACCCATGAATTTATGCGTATCCCTGGCTTAAGGTTGCAGGACTGGACAACACACTAGCGAATTATTTTCCCAGCCGCTTCGCCACAAACCGTGAGATCGCCGGGCCGGTAATCAGCACCACAATAAAGCGTCCGGTCTGCATCGCCATCACAAAGGCGATATCAACATGGCTTGATGAGGCGATAATTGCCACCGTATCGGCCCCGCCGGGGCTGGTGGCGAGGTAGGCGGTAAGCGGATCGATGCCGGCAAATTTCACCAGCAGGAAGGCGAAACCGCAGCAGATCGTCACCAGCGTCAATACCGACAGCAGCACGCGGGGCAGGGCGCGGGCGGCGTAGCGCACAATCTCGCGCGTAAAGCGCAGGCCTATACTCCAGCCGATAAGCGCGTAAGAGAGCGCCAGCAGCCACGGTGGCAGCTCAAGCGTCATAAGGCCGCTATCCTCAACGATAATCCCCAGCGCGAGCGTAATCAGTAACGGCCCGGAGGGCATCTTTACCCGTCGGGCAATTAGAAAACCAACGGCAATCAGCATTAACGTTGCGATAAACGGCCACGCGCGCAGCGGGGCGAACAGCGTAAAGGTTGCCACCGCATGCTCGGCGCTCTCTGCCCCCATGCCAAGGCGGGTGACCAGCACCGCGACCAGCGCCACCACCATTACTCGCAGATACTGCATAAACGCCACCAGCCGCACATCGGCGCCAAAACTCTCTGCCATTATTGTCATCGCCGCCGCCGCGCCGGGCGATGAACCCCAGATGGCGGTCGAGCCGGGAAAAACCTGCAGTTTCGCCATTATCCAGCCGAGAATAGCGCTGGCGAAAATTACGGAGAAAATACAGACCACAAACAGCGGCCAGTCGGCGGCGATACGACCAAATACCGACGGCGGAATGGCGTGCGCAATCATCGCGCCAACCACCGCTTGCGCGGCGCTAAACCCCTGTTTATTAATGGTGACCGGGCGGCCGTTGATGGCGAGAAAAATGCCCGCGAACATCGGGCCAAGCAGCAGGGCGGCGGGAAGATGGAGCCACTCCATTACCACCACCAACAATAATGAGAGCGTAATAAGCTGCAACCAGTTACGCCATATGGGCGTTAACGTGGTCATTAACGGCAATCCTTTTGTGTCGCCGTAATATGAATAAATAGGCTGGATGACATACGCTTCCCGCAATCAATAAATTGAAGAGCAAATCAGATTATTGGAATGTAAGCGCTCTCTCTGTGGACTGCAAACCTGAGACTCTTTTTAGATAAAAAGGGTGTAAATCAAACATTATTTACACCCTGCATTACTACTGGCGACAAAATAAAGAGATCTTTTATTACTGGAATTCCTGCCCAACGACCTCGTCCCGTGCCGCCATAATGCAATCCAGCACGTGCTTCATCAGCTCCGGCGTCAGGTGCATATTCATAATGTAGATTTTCAGGGCGAACACTTTGGCCTCCGGATCGGCCGCATCGCGGTTGTACTCGGTGACGCAGAAACCGGTGGTAAAGCTCATATAGGGCGTACACATCCCGTTGATCTGCTTGCCCTCGCGGAACCATTCATAAAGTTTATTGCCAATCGCCAGCGTTAACTGATTATGCGCCGACAGCTGCGGTTTATACGCGGGATCGGTCAGCTCACGTTGATACTGCTGCTGGGCATTCACTCCCTGCGGATAGATGCGCAGCAGGGTGACCATGCCATTATCCTGCGGATTGACGCACACCGTAGATGGCTCTGCTTGCAGCAGATTACGCATCACCAGATGATTTTCCAGGATCGAGCCCAGACATGCCTGGAAGCCCTCATAGCCAAAGTATTTCATCGTCGCCCAGCCCGCGACTGCGCCGGTTGCCGCGCGCGAGACTTCAAGCGTGTAGTGGTAAGGGTTGTAATCCGTGCGGGACTGCAAATAAGCCGAGCCCGGGCGCTGCAACAGCGCTTCAAACTCACCGGCATCGCGATATGCAAAGAAGCTGCTGGTGTAGGGCGAAAAGCCCGCTTTATGGAAATCAATGCCAATGGCATCCGCGTATTTCATCTTCTCCAGTTCGCGGGCGTTGCTCTTCATCATCGGCAGTAGCGCTTCGGTGAACTGCAGCGGGTTAGCGGCAAAGTCATATTTCTGGAAGGCCAGCCATGACCAGCTGGTCACCGCATCGCAGTAGAGCAGCGCCTTGCCATATGGCGCGGCGTTGCGATAGCGATCCAGTAAGCGGCGCACATCCGCCACCGGATCGAAGGCATTAGCGTCGGTTGTCCCCATCGTACAGACCACTGACGCAACCGGGATATTTTGCATCCGCAGCGCAATCAGCACCGCTTCCAGATCTTTTAGATCCATGGCGTTAGTCTTTGGATCGGTTTTGATGCAGATAATGTTATCCGTTCCGAGACCGGTCCAGTCGGTGCTGTTGAGCATGGTGAAGTGCGCCTGCTGGGAACAGAGGACTTTCGCATTAGTACGAACGCCTTCGCGTCTGGAGCCAGGTAGCACGCGCGACAGGGCATATTTGAGATGATAGGTCCAGCAGCCGGAGCCGCCGTAGGTATAAAGACCGCCAGCCCGTTGCGCATCCCAGCCAATCAGGTTTGCTACCATCCCGCCGCTTTCCAGTTCCGCGCGTTGAACGTTCCAGGAGTACTCCCCCGACACAATATTAGGGGAGAAGACCTGCGCGATCATGCCTGCAATAACTGAGGCCGTATTTCCCTGCGGGATGGTATTGCACATCGCTAAGGGATGGCCCCAGTTCGGCATACCGTGAAAAAGTGCTGCCGTCTCGTTAATAACATCTTCGCACTGGCGTAAATTATCAGCCATTTCGGCAACCCTGACACTTTTATAATCAACGTCAAGCTTACCGCTATTACCTAACCACGCCGGGCCATTATTCTGCGGACGCAATCGGTTTATATGCTCTGAAATACGCGTCATGTTTTCAGTAAGAGCATCATGGTTATCAGAAAAGGCTGAAGGAAATAGTGAGTTGGCTACTTCCTGATATTTCTTTGCTCGTCTTTTTGGATCTTCATTAATAGTATTCATCACAATCCTTTGCGCGTGGAGTGGTATTAAATGAGCGCTTTTTGCGGTTCTCTTAAAATAGGGTAGAGCTCAGGGAAACCGTCGACGCAGAGTTTGAAATCTGCGGGTTTGAAGCCAAGTCGCCCGGCAAGACGTTGCACACGCGCAGCCGTACATTCGGCATAGCAAGGCACGCCTGCTTGATCCTGTAAATGGATTAACCGGTACATCAACGCGTTGATAACGTCCATGCCGCGATCCTGGCCAGGAATAGCGAGCACGAAAATATAGAAGTGGGGAGTTGTTGGATGATAAGCGCTCAGCTTGTGCATTAAATAGGCCATGGTGGCGTAATCGGCACTATATTCATCTCGTAACTGCTTGAACAGGATCTCATCGGTAATATTTTCTGAGTCATAATGAAAATACATTAGCGCGCCGACATTATTTCCATCAATAATAACGCCACCTTTGCGTAGCGCGACTTCGGCATAGATCCTGAAAAAGCTGCGCAATGCCTCTCGTCGTCTTTCCGGTGCCGGAAAGGCTGATTCAATAAGCACATCGTCATAAAATGCCTCGGCCAGCAGGTCGCATATCAGCTCGATATCAGAAAAGGTAGCATCCCTTACATTCATTATTTTCCCTCGGTTGGTTGGATTGATATAAATGCTTTATTAATGCGTCTTATTAATTTCAGGAGGTGGTATGGCGCAGAAAGATATCATGATTAATAAATGCGAGGGTGACGAAACATCCGAAAATAAATTACCGGCTGCATGTTGCTATTGGTAGAAATAATTATTGAGGAGTTGTTGTTTTATTTAGAGGGTAAAATTAAGTGGGGTTTAGTGATGCGTTTATCGATTTTTAACTACCTGCTTATTTTAAATGGCGCTGTAGCTCGGTGAAAAATAAATATTCAGCTAGCATTTTTGATCCGCTTTTTTTACCTATCCTGCCTGCGTCGCGTAAATCCTCACGATGATTAAATTGCAGAAATTGATCCAGCTTCTTTTGCCAGTCCGGAGGAAGATTTGCTTACGACGGCGAGCCTGATCTTCATCAAAGGAAGAAAAGAACTGGAAAGATTAGCGAACGATGCCGAAGAAAAATAAAACAAGCGTGACGCTTAATTAATTTAATACGCGCTCAGGCTGCAAAAAGCATGGTGTAAATAAGAAGTGATATTTAGCGATGTGCCAACCAGAGGCTTAATTTTGGCGGAAGATCACAGGAGTCGAACCTGCCCGGGACCGCTGGCGGCCCCAACTGGATTTGAAGTCCAGCCACCTCACCGGAGATGACGATCTTCCGCGCCTGCATTGCTACATGGAGGCGGGGCGCATTATACCTACTTTCAGTGATTTACCACATCCCTCACCGTAATTTTTCACATTCTGCTTTCCCTTTCGACGACCGTTTAAGATAAATCTCTATCTTTTCCATTGCTTAGCTTTTTTCATACGTTAAGGAATCGCGATCACAGAAAAGAATAAACGTAATTTAATAACCAGAAATCGCAATTTCCGCCCGTAAAGCGATCGATTAAAACCCTTAACACCGCAATCGGCATGGTTTTGCTGCGTTAAGGAAACAAAAATGGACAGTCAGGCTATTTCTGTAAAAGAAAAGATTGGCTACGGGATGGGCGATGCCGCCAGCCACATCATCTTTGATAACGTCATGCTCTACATGATGTTCTTCTATACCGATATTTTCGGCATTCCCGCCGGGTTTGTCGGCACCATGTTCCTGCTGGCGCGTGCGCTGGATGCCGTTTCCGACCCCTGCATGGGGCTGCTCGCCGACCGTACGCGCAGCCGCTGGGGCAAATTCCGGCCATGGATCATCTTTGGCGCGCTCCCTTTTGGTATCGTCTGCGTGCTCGCTTACAGCACGCCGGATCTCAGCCTTAACGGCAAGATGCTCTATGCCGCCGTCACCTATACGTTACTCACCCTGCTTTATACCGTCGTGAATATTCCTTACTGCGCGCTGGGCGGGGTCATCACCAACGATCCGCAACAGCGCATCTCTCTGCAATCCTGGCGCTTCGTGCTGGCTACCGCAGGGGGCATGCTCTCCACGGTACTGATGATGCCGCTGGTAACGCTGATTGGCGCAGAGGATAAGGTCGTCGGTTTTCAGGGCGGGATCGCCGTGCTATCGGTGATCGCATTTATGATGCTGGCATTCTGCTTTTTCACCACCAAAGAGCGCATCCAGGCACCGCCAGCGACCACCTCCATGCGCGAAGATCTGCGCGATATCTGGCAAAACGATCAGTGGCGCATCGTAGGGATACTGACCATCCTGAACATTCTTGCGGTGTGCGTGCGCGGCGGCGCGATGATGTATTACGTCACGTGGATCATGGGCGATGCCGCCATCTTTACTGCTTTCCTGACAACCTACTGCGTCGGTAACCTGATTGGCAGCGCGCTGGCGAAACCGCTCACCGACTGGAAGTGCAAAGTCACCATCTTCTGGTGGACCAACGCCGCGCTCACCCCGCTCAGCATCGGCATGTTCTTTATCCCCATTCAGGCCAGCTTCACCATGTTCGCCTTTATCTTTGTTATCGGCGTGCTGCACCAGCTGGTCACCCCGATCCAGTGGGTGATGATGTCTGATACCGTCGATTACGGCGAATGGTGCAACGGCAAGCGTCTGACCGGCATCAGCTTTGCGGGCACGCTGTTTGTGCTGAAACTCGGCCTCGCCCTTGGCGGCGCACTGATTGGCTGGGCGCTGGCGGGCAGTGGCTATGAAGCCGCCGCGCCGCGGCAAAACAGTATGACGCTCACCATCATCATCGCGCTATTCACATTGGTGCCGGCTGCCTGTTATCTGCTCAGCGCCATTATCGCCAGACGCTACTACACCCTGAAAACCCCCCTGCTGGAGTCGATTGTGGCGCAGCTGGCGCGCGGCGAACACCGTAGCCAGAAGCGGTTCGGCAATATTTCACCCCGGGAAGAGTTACTGTAAGGAGCAACGTATGAAGATCAGTGATGGCAACTGGCTTATCCAGCCCGGCCTGACATTAATCAATCCGATTCAGGTATTTGATGTTGACCTGCAGGGGAGTGAGATGGTGGTGTATGCCGCCCCGCGCGACGTGCGCGAGCGCACCTGGCAACTGGATACGCCGCTCTTTACGCTGCGCTTCTTCTCGCCGCAGGAGGGCATTATCGGTGTACGTATCGCGCACTTTGAGGGCGGCACAGAGAAAGGTCCGCATTTCCCGCTCAACATTGCGCAAGATGTGGCTGTCGCGATAGATAACACACAGACGTATGCCGAGCTACGCAGCGGCGCGCTGGCCGTTCGGGTGACGAAAGGCGAAGCGTGGGCCATTGATTTTCTGCGCAACGGCGAGCGCATCACCGGCAGCCAGCTTAAAAACAGCGGCTACGTGCAGGATGGTAACAGCGGGCGCAATTACGTTTTCGAACGGCTGGATCTGGGCGTTGGTGAAACGGTTTATGGCCTGGGCGAGCGCTTCACGGCGCTGGTGCGGAACGGGCAATCTGTGGAAACCTGGAACCGCGATGGCGGCACCAGCACCGAACAAGCCTATAAAAACATTCCCTTCTATCTCACCAACCGGGGCTACGGCGTGCTGGTCAATCATCCGCAGGCGGTGGAGTTTGAAATCGGTTCGGAGAAAGTCTCCAAAGTGCAGTTCAGCGTTGAGGGGGAGTCGCTTGAGTACTTCGTCATTGACGGCCCAACACCGCAAGCGGTGCTAAACCGCTACACCCGCTTCACCGGCCGCCCGGCGCTGCCACCGGCGTGGTCGTTCGGCCTGTGGCTCACCACCTCTTTTACCACCAACTACGACGAAGCGACCGTAAACAGCTTTATCGACGGTATGGCTGAGCGCCAACTGCCGCTGCATGTTTTTCACTTCGACTGCTTCTGGATGAAGGCTTTCCAGTGGTGCGATTTTGAGTGGGACCCGGTGACCTTCCCGGATCCGGCAGGGATGATCAAACGCCTGAAGGAGCGTGGGCTAAAAATCTGTGTCTGGATAAATCCCTACATCGGACAAAAATCCCCGCTGTTCCGCGAACTGAAAGAGAAAGGCTATCTGCTGAAACGGGCGGACGGCTCGATATGGCAGTGGGATAAATGGCAGCCGGGGCTGGCGATTTATGACTTCACCAACCCGCAAGCCTGCCAGTGGTATGCCGATAAGCTTAACGCGCTGGTGGCAATGGGTGTCGACTGTTTTAAAACCGATTTCGGCGAGCGCATCCCAACGGATGTCGTGTGGCACAACGGCGCCTGCCCGCAAAAAATGCATAACCACTACGCCTATATTTACAACGAGCTGGTGTGGAACGTGCTGAA
Source organism: Kosakonia sp. S42 (assembly GCF_016624785.1). NCBI lineage: Bacteria > Pseudomonadati > Pseudomonadota > Gammaproteobacteria > Enterobacterales > Enterobacteriaceae > Kosakonia > Kosakonia sp. S42. The sequence goes on from NZ_JACVTW010000007.1 coordinate 113,781, forward strand.
AGAGAGCGTGGGTGAGAAGGAAGCGGTGCTGTTTGCCCGCTCGGCCTCCGTCGGCGCGCAACAGTTTCCGGTGCACTGGGGCGGCGACTGCTATGCCACCTATGAATCAATGGCGGAAAGCCTGCGCGGCGGGTTATCCATTGGTCTTTCCGGCTTTGGTTTCTGGAGCCATGATATCGGTGGCTTCGAGAATACCGCGCCTGCGCATGTCTATAAGCGCTGGTGTGCGTTCGGCTTACTCTCCAGCCACAGCCGCCTGCATGGCAGCAAATCCTATCGGGTGCCGTGGGCTTACGATGACGAGTCCTGCGATGTGGTGCGCTTTTTCACGCAGCTGAAATGCCGCCTGATGCCCTATCTCTACCGGCAGGCGGTAGCAGCAAACGAATCCGGTGTGCCGATGATGCGCGCAATGATGCTGGCTTTCCCGGACGATCCGGCCTGCGATTACCTTGACCGCCAGTATATGCTCGGCGACGCCCTGCTGGTCGCGCCGGTGTTCAGCGAAGCGGGCGAGGTGCAGTTTTACCTGCCGGAAGGGCGCTGGACGCACCTGTGGCATAACGACCTCCTCGACGGTAGCCGTTGGCACAAACAGCGGCATGGCTTTATGAGCTTGCCGGTCTACGTTCGCGACAATACGCTACTGGCGCTGGGCGATAACGATCAGCGACCCGATTACACCTGGCATCAGGGCACCGCGTTCCAGCTCTTTCAACTCGACGATGGGCGCGAAGCTGTGTGTGAGGTGCCGGATAGCCGCGGCGAGAGCGTTTTCCGTTTATCAGCCAAACGTGAAGGCGCTGTGATTACCGTGCGGGCTGATGGCGAAGGCAAAAACTGGACGCTATGCCTGCGCAATATTATGCAGATAACCCATCTGCAGGGAGCGACGGCAAGCAAAAGTGAAACTGGTTTGGTCATTACCCCGCAGGGCACCGAAGTTTATATCACCCTCTAAACGCAGATTGCCCGGTGGCGCTAACGCTTACCGGGCCTACAAGGGGAGGGTCAAACGTAGGCCGGATAAGCGCAGCGCCATCCGGCAATGGTGCAGGAGCTGCCCGGTGGCGCTAACGCTTACCGGGCCTACAAGGGGAAGGTCAAAAGTAGGCCGGATAAGCGCAGCGCCATCCGGCACGGGTTTACGGCGTCGCCTGCGGCGCGGCGGCTGGCGCAACGGCACCCGCGCTGCTAACCGTGCCGCCGTGCATGCTCTGCTTAATCTGCTGTTTATGCGCGTTGACCGCCTGTAACTCGCCATTGACGGAGGGTTTTAACGGCGCTTCGGCGCGCACCTGGCCGCTGGCGGTTAACTGCAAATTGCCTTCGCCATCAATCGGCAATGCGGGCCAGCCCCACGCCTGCAATACATTGACCGGCACGCCGCGCCCGTTGAGGCTGACATTGACGCTGCGATCCGGGGTTTGCGCTACCACCGCTCTCGCTTCCAGCAGCCCCTGGCCGGTAAAGGCGCTAAGTTCGGTGATATTGACCGTGTTGCTATTGGCATTCAGCGCCAGCGAAGGGCGGCGCACATCGACGCGGTTAAAGGTGCCTGCGGCAGCGTTTAGCTTCGCATTCCCACTCCAGACACCCCATTTCCGTTCGCGCACCAGCTGCAAATTGTTGCCATAGCCATCCAGCGCGGTGAGCTGCCACGGGAATGTCGGATCGATATCAATCACCAGGTTGCGGCTGGCGCTGAATTTTTTCAGCACCAGGCTGTTCAGCCATGGGGGCAGATCGTCCATCCACAGCTGTTTCCAGTTCGCCGGCAGCGTGTATTCCAGCCCGGCAAACGCCGCATCATCCAGCACTAGCGCCTTGCCTGTGCGGTACCAGTTACCGGAGGTGCGCACCATGCCGTTTTCCCAGCGGGAGGTGAACTGCTGCAGCGCGATGCCCTGCGGGGAGAAGCTGGCATTCAGAATCGGGTCGAAAAAGTGCAGCGAACCGTAGATAAACTCGCTGGCATTCATCGACAGTTTGCCCTCTTCGCTCTCCCAGTCGCCCTTCTTGAAGGTCAGGTTGCGCAGGCTAAGATCGAGGTCGGTCACTGCCCACTCAGGCCCCTGCAACGTGGCGTCGGTCACTTCCACACGGCCGATTTTCAGCGAAGGCAGGGTGGTGAGCGGGGCAAAGAAATCCTGCAACGACTTATCGCTTTGCAGACGAATATCGTTAAGACGCAGATTATTCACCACCCAACTGCCATCGGCGCTGCGCTTTGCATCACCCGTGAGCGAGCCGCGCGCCATATCAGCACCGATAGTGGTTAAGGTCACCACATCTTTATCAATACTGCCCTGAATCAGCACGTTACTGGCGGGAACGCCATTTAACGTCAGCGAACCGGCGCTCATCTGCAACTGTGCTTTACTGCCGATCACATTACCTGCCGCTGGCTGCCAGGGTGAGATACCACCGGTAACGCGCTGCGCGCTTAACTCCCAGCCAGTTGCCGGGCTGTTAAAAGCCATGTTGCGCAGTTGCAGGCGATCTGCCTGGAAAGGCAGCGGCGCGGCGGTTGGGGAGAGGTTAAGCGTACCGTCCTGTAGCAGAATGGTGTCGGCATGCAGCGGGTCGGTGAGTTGTCGGCTGCTGAGGCCGATATCGACCATTTTCGCCTCCAGCGTTGCTGGCTGGCCTTTGCGGCCGAAGCTGACGCCTTTCAATACCAGATGAGAAGGGGAAGAGAAGCGGTGGTCAATGGCGTCAAAGGTGAGGTGATAATCGCTGTTGTCGCTGATCCACTGGCTCGCTTGCGTTGCGCCCCAGCGGGTTTGCAGCAGAAAGTAGGCCGCCAGCAGCAGCACAAACAGGATAATAACGACCGCTAACAGCAGCTTCCCAAGAAATTTCATCATCTTCCTCCCTCACGTGACCGTAAGGGAGTTATGCACGAATTGTGCGCGATGCTCAAGGGAGGAATGATGAAAGGAAATTGCTGCGGCAACAGAAGATACTCAGTTGCCGCGCGAGGCAATTTACTCTTTTTCCGGTGGGAAGATGAGGTTCAGGACGATAGCGGTGATCCCGCCTGCTGCGATGCCGGAGGAGAGCAAGTTTTTCAGCCAGTCCGGCGCAAATTGCAGGATCTGCGGCTGCTGCGACACGCCTAAACCCACCGCCAGCGACAGCGCGATAATCAGGATCGCGCGGCGGTTGAGTGGTTCACGGGAGACAATGCGCACGCCGGAGGCGGCGATAGTGCCAAACATCACCAGCGTGGCTCCGCCGAGTACTGGCTCCGGTAACTGCTGCACAAACGCGCTCACCGCCGGGAAGAGGCCGAGCACCATCAGCATCACCGCGATAAAGAAGCCGATATAACGGCTGGCGACGCCGGTCAGCTGGATCACGCCGTTATTCTGGCCAAAGCAGGAGTTGGGAAAGGTATTGAACACCGCAGAGACAAAAGAGTTAAGACCATTTGCCAGCACGCCACCCTTCAGCCGCTTCATGTAGAGCGGGCCGGTAACAGGCTGTTCAGAGACGTCGGAAGTGGCAGTGATATCGCCGATGGTCTCCAGGGAGGTGATCATAAAGACCAGCATCAGCGGCAGCAGCAAGCTCCAGTCAATGCTCAGGCCGTAATAGAGCGGCGTCGGTACCATAAAGGTACTCTCCGGCGCGTTGTACTCCGGCAGCATGCCCATAAACATCGCCAGCACATAACCGACCGCCATCGCTATCACCAGTGAGGCAATGCGCAGATAGGGGTTGCGCTGGCGGTTAAGCAGGATAATCAGCCCTAGCACCACGCCTGCCAGCAGCAGGTTTTTCGGCGCGCCGAAGGTGTGATTGCCCATTGCCGCGAAGCCGCCACCGACGGAGGTCAGCCCAACCTGAATCAGCGACAGGCCGATAATCATCACCACCACACCGGAAACCAGCGGGGTGATAATGCGGCGCGCCAGCGGCAGAATACGCGAGATAACCATCTCGGTGCAGCTTGCCAGCATCAAGGTGCCAAACAGCGCCGCCATCATCGTCGGCACATCGGCACCGCCGGTTTTCAGCGCCGTGCCGCCCATAATCAGCGGTGCCACGAAGTTAAAGCTGGTGCCCTGGATTGAGAGCAGCCCGGAGCCGACCGGGCCCCAGGTTTTAATTTGAATCAGCGACGCGACGCCGGAAGCGAAGAGCGACATGCTGAGAATATGTTGAGTGTCCTGAGCCGGTAAACCCAGCGCCTGGCAGATCAGCAGCGCGGGCGTGATCACGCCAACGAACATTGCCAGCAGGTGTTGCAGCGCAGCAAACAGTGTTTGCGGCAGCGGGGGACGATCTTCAAGGCGGTAGATCAATTCGCTGGGTTGAGTCTTCGCAACCGGTTGCGCATTTTCCGACTCGATGGTGTTTACGGACATCTCAAGCTATCCCCTGATGGAAAAGCGCTGATTTTATCGGACTGAATGGTAAAAGCAAACGGTTGCTTTGGCTGGAAGCATACTTTTCTAACGGAGGTTGATCTCACACCATCAGGTTCTAAAAATCAGGCGTTGGAGTAGCGTTCGGTTTCCGGCATCCAGCGGTCAATCAGCGCTTCTGCCAGCTGCGGGTAACGTTCGTGAATATGGCGCGCAACGCGCTGAACTTCGGGGATCATTGCCTGGTCGCGCAGCAGATCGGCCACTTTAAATTCGGCATTGCCGGTCTGGCGGGTGCCCAGCAGCTCGCCCGGGCCGCGGATCTCGAGATCTTTTTGCGCAATCACAAAGCCGTCGTTGCTGTCGCGCAGCACCTGCAGGCGCTTTTGCGCGGTTTTCGACAGCGGGGATTTGTAGAGCAGCACACAGTGTGAGGCCACCGCGCCACGTCCGACGCGCCCGCGCAGCTGGTGGAGTTGCGCAAGACCGAGACGTTCGGGGTTTTCAATAATCATCAGGCTGGAGTTCGGCACATCCACGCCAACTTCAATCACCGTGGTGGCCACCAGCAGATGCAGCTCGCCCTGTTTAAAGGCCTGCATCACCGCCTGTTTCTCGGTCGGCTTCATGCGGCCATGTACCAGCCCAACGTTCAGCTCCGGCAGAGCCAGCTTTAACTCTTCCCAGGTCGCTTCCGCGGCCTGGGCTTCCAGCAGATCCGACTCTTCAATCAGCGTACAGACCCAGTAAGCCTGGCGACCTTCGCCGGTGCAGGCGCTGCGGACGCGATCGATAATCTCGCTGCGACGTGTATCGGGAATGGCGACCGTGGTCACCGGCGTACGGCCCGGCGGTAGTTCATCAATCACCGAGGTATCGAGATCGGCATAGGCCGTCATCGCCAGCGTTCGCGGGATTGGCGTGGCGGTCATAATCAATTGATGGGGGTGAAAGCCCTGCTGCTGCCCCTTTTCCCACAGCGCCAGCCGCTGGTGGACGCCAAAGCGGTGCTGCTCATCAATGATCACCAGCGCCAGACCGTTAAACTGCACCTGCTCCTGGAAAATAGCGTGGGTGCCGACGATCATCTGCACCTGACCGCTGGCAATCGCCTCTTGCTGTGCCTGGCGGGCTTTACCTTTCTGCTTACCCGCCAGCCAGCCAACTTCGATACCGAGCGGCGCAAACCACGCGCGGAAGTTATTGGCGTGCTGCTCTGCCAGCAGTTCGGTCGGCGCCATCATCGCCACCTGCTTGCCATTGGCGATTGCGCGTAGCGCCGCGAGCGCGGCCACCAGCGTTTTACCTGAGCCGACGTCGCCCTGGACCAGGCGCATCATCGGCATATCCAGCGCCATATCGCGTTCAATTTCCGCCACCACCCGCGCCTGTGCGCCGGTTGGTTTAAAGGGCAGGGAGGCGAGCAGTTGATCTTTTAACGTATCGTTAGCGGCGAGCGACTGCGCATGGTAACGCTGCGCACCGGCGCGTAGCGCCAGCATGCTCAGGTTATGGGCCAGTAGCTCTTCAAGAATCAGCCGACGCTGGGCGGGATGCTGCCCGCTCTCCAGTTCGCTTAATTGCAGCGAAGGCGGCGGGCGATGCAGCGTATGCAGCGCCTCCGGCAGGCTCATCAATCCCTGCGCCAGCTCCGGCGGTAGCAGTTCACTGATGGCGCAGGTTGCCAGCAGCTCCAGCGCCTGATCGGTTAATTTGCGCAGCGTAGCCTGCTTAACGCCTTCGGTCGTTGGGTAGACCGGCGTCAGCGTCTCCTGAAGCTCCGGAGTGCTGAGATCGCCCTGCACCTTATACTCCGGGTGGATCATCTCCGCGCCATACTTTCCGCGTTTCGCTTCGCCATAAGCCAGCACGCGGCGGCCAACCGCAAGGCTGTTTTTCATCGCCGCGTTGAAGTTGAAAAAGCGCATGGTCAGCATGCCGGAGCCGTCGCTTATCTGACAGGTCATCATCCGGCGACCGCCGAACGTGACGTTACAGTTCAGCACTTCGCCTTCTACCGTGGCGTAAATGCCCGGCAGCAGGTCGGCAATGGGGTAGAGTTGGGTTCGATCTTCGTAACGCAGGGGAAGGTGTAACAGCAGATCCTGAACGGTGTGCAGGCCAATTTTCGCCAGCTTGCTGCTCTGCGCCGCGCCAACGCCGGTCAATGAACTCAGTGGCACCGCATCGAGCAGCTTCCCTTTCATCGGTTACCTCGAAGCCTGCATGGTAGCCCACCACGTCGGGTCGGCTTCAATCTGCCCCTCATTATTCACATGAGGGTAAGGCAGGCCTTTTTGTTTCGCGACCCGCGCGAGCACAGGGTAGCCGCCTTCGAACAGCAGGCGCTGCTGCTCGGCGTCCGGCAACATGCTGTTTTCACGCTTATACATACCGGCGTTTTGCCGCTGGCGCTGCGCTTCGTAGAGAATGAGCGCCGAGGCTACGGAGACATTGAGCGACTGCACCATGCCCGTCATCGGAATGATGATATCCCGATCCGCGAGATCCAGCGCTTGCCGGGTGATCCCGGTTTTCTCCTGCCCCATCAAAATACAGGTCGGACGGGTATAGTCGATCTCACGGAAGTCGACGGCTTTGTCCGACAGATGGGTGGCAAGGATCTGCATGCCGTGCTGCTTGAGCACGCCGACGGCATCTTCAATGGTGCGGTGAGTTTTAACATCCACCCAGCTGTTGCTGCCCGCGGCGGAAGAGGCCATGGTGCGCATGCGGTTCCCCGGCCAGACAGCGTGCACTTCATGCACGCCGACGGCATCCGCAGTACGGATAATGGCAGAGACGTTATGAGGTTTGTGGACCTGCTCCATGCAGACCGTCAGATCCGGCTGACGCCTGGCGAGCATCTCGCGGATTCGCGCATAACGCTGAGCATTCATACAATTAGTTTCGGTTACGGGTGACTTTAATCACATCCGGCATCACGCGGATTTTACGCATGATATTCGCCAGATGAACGCGATCGCGCGCCGTCAGGCGGATGAACGCGCTATAAACGCGGCCATCTTTCTCTTCCGTATTCAGGCTCTGAATATTGGAAGTGGCGGTGTTAATGGCCGCCGTCAGGTTCGCCAGTGCGCCCTGGTGGTTAAACATATCCACCTTGATCTCGGTGATAAACTCTTGCGCCGTCTCTTTATCCCACTCCACGGCCATAAACTTCTCTGGCTCTTTCTGGTAGCCACGAATATTACGGCAGGACTCATGGTGGATAACCAGCCCTTTACCGGGGCTGACGTGGGCGACAATCGGGTCGCCAGGGATCGGGCGGCAGCATTTGGCGAAGGTGATCAGCACGCCGTCTGCGCCTTTAATCGGCAAGTGCGCGGTGTTTGCGCCAGTCGGTGCGGCGGTGCCCGGCGTGGCTTCCCCCTGCTGCAGATTTTTCGCCACCACAACGCTCATCGCGTTGCCAAGGCCGATCTCTGCCAGCAGATCGTCAAGTGATGCCAGCCGCATACGCTCCAGCTCGTGCTGAATATGCTCCTGCGGAATTTCCGCCAGCTTGCGGCTTCCGCCCAGCGCGTGATTCAGCAGGCGACGGCCCAGGCTTACGGAGTCGTCGCGCTTGAGGTTCTTCAGCATCTGGCGGATCTTCGCGCGCGCTTTCGAGCTGACGACAAAGTTCAGCCAGGCGGCATTCGGGCGGGCGCCCGGCGCGGTGATAATCTCCACCGTCTGGCCACTGGAGAGCGACTGCGACAGCGGGTAGGGCTGACGATCGACGCGCGCGCCAACGCAGGCGTGACCGATATCCGTGTGCACCGCATAGGCGAAATCCACCGGCGTGGCGCCAGCAGGCAGTTCGACAATGCGGCCTTCGGGGGTGAAAACATAAATCTCATCGGGGAAGAGATCAGATTTAACGCTTTCGATAAATTCAAACGAGCTACCGGCGCTCTGTTGCAGCTCCAGCAGGCTCTGCATCCAGCGCTGGGCGCGGATTTGTGCGGTGGTGCTGCTTTCGCCGTGCTCTTTATAAGCCCAGTGCGCGGCAACCCCCATCTCCGCCATTTGATCCATATCTTCAGTACGGATCTGCACCTCGACCGGTACGCCGTGCGGGCCAATCATTGAGGTATGGAGGGATTGATAGCCGTTCGCCTTGGGGATGGCGATATAGTCTTTTACGCGACCGGGACGCGGCTTGTAGAGGCTGTGCATCTGACCGAGTACGCGATAGCAGGTATCAAGATCGTGAACAATGACGCGGAAGGCGTAAATATCCATGATCGAGTGAAAACGCTGCTCTTTCAGCACCATCTTGCAGTAGATGGAGTAAAGATGTTTCTCCCGCCCGCTGACGCGGCAGGGGATCCCCGCTTCCTGTAAACGCCCTTCGATTTCCGAGAGGATTTTTTGAATCATCTCTTTGCGGTTGCCGCGCGCGGCTTTTACCACTTCTTTGATCACGCGATAGCGGTTCGGGTAGAGCGCCTCAAAGCCCAGCTCTTCCAGCTCAGTTTTGATGTGATGGATACCTAAACGGTGCGCCAGCGGACTGTAGATTTCGAGGGTTTCACGGGCGATGCGGCGACGCTTGTCCGGGCGAAGGGAGCCCAGCGTGCGCATGTTGTGGGTGCGGTCAGCAAGCTTGATAAGGATGACGCGGATATCCTGCACCATCGCCATGATCATCTTGCGAAAGTTTTCCGCCTGCGCCTCTTTTTTATCCTGGAATTTGAGCTTATCCAGCTTGGAGACACCCTCCACCAGTTCGGCAACGCTTTTGCCAAAGAGCTGCTCCATATCCTGGTAGGTGGCGGGGGTATCTTCAATCACGTCATGCAGCAGCGCGGCCATCAGCGTTTCGTAGTCGAGTTTCATCTCGGCCAGAATACAGGCCACCGCTACCGGGTGCGTGATATAAGGTTCACCGCTTGAACGTGTCTGACCCTCGTGAGCGTCACGTGCAACGAGATACGCCTGCCTGAGACGTTTGATCTGGTCTTCAGGCAGATAGTTTTGAATCAGCTGATTCAGGCTTTCAAACAGATACAAGGGTGACCTGCAGGTTAATTAACGACGACCTTCAGCAATGGCGGTAACAGCCTGCAGTTCTGCGGCTTCCTGCTCTTGCTGTTCCTGGCGCTCACGTACATCAAGGATCTGGTTGTTAATCAGACCTTCTTCGATTTCGCGCAGCGCGATAACGGTGGTTTTATCGTTTTCTTCCGGTACTAACGGATCTTTACCGCCAACCTGCATCTGACGAGCGCGACGCGCGGCGACCAGCACCAGGTCAAAACGGTTACCAACTTTCTCTACAGCGTCCTGAACAGTTACGCGTGCCATACTTAAAATGCTCCACAGGTGAAGAAATGACTGGGCATGATACTGAAACCAGGCTCAGTCTGCCAATAGTTTGCTGATTAAAGCGTCATGTCGCTGCTTTTGGCGGCTCATGCGCAGACGTTCAGCGCGGATAATGGTTTTCAGATCGCCCAAGGCGGTATCGAAATCATCATTCACAATCAGGTAATCATACTCGGCGTAATGGCTCATTTCGGCAACCGCCTGCGCCATACGTTTCGCGATCACCTCTTCGCTATCCTGGCCGCGGCCACGCAGGCGGCGATCCAGCTCCAGCTTCGACGGCGGCAGAATAAAGATGCTGCGCGCCTGCGGCATGCGGGTGCGAATTTGCTGCGCGCCCTGCCAGTCGATATCAAGAAACACATCGACGCCCGTTGAGAGCACTTGCTCAATCGTCGCGCGTGAGGTGCCGTAATAGTTGCCAAACACTTCGGCATGCTCAAGAAACGCATCCTCACTAATCATCGCTTTGAACTCATCGTGATTAACGAAGAAGTAGTGTTCACCGTGCACTTCACCCGGACGCGGCGCGCGCGTGGTGTGCGAAACAGAAACTTGCGTGTCGTATAACGGTTGGGTTTTCAGCAAAGCCTGGATGAGGCTTGATTTACCCGCGCCGCTGGGGGCGGAAACAATATAGAGCGTGCCTTGAGCCATGAGAGTCTTTTGTATGTGAATGCGATAGGAACTTACATACGTGCCTATTATACACATCGCCGCTACGTGACGTAGCTTTTGTCACCCGTTTTCCCATCAATGATTCGATTTTGCGTACTGCTTTCCTGATTTTTATGCACGTTTTCATCGCCATGTAAGTTTCCCGGAAGCCCGCTCGCATCCTGCTCTTTTCCCGCTCAAAAGCGCTCAACCGCAGCGCTATAACCACTCCGCAATCACAAGGGAGAGGCATGATGTGGAGAAGCGTTGGGGTCACTATTTTTCTACTGCTATGGAGTGCGTTTAGCCTGGCGGCTTGTCCGGTCTGGTCGCCATCACGGGCGCAGGAGGAGGTATCGCGCCTGAAACAGCAGCTCAGCAGATGGAACGACGATTACTGGTCAAGAGGCGCAAGCGCGGTGAGCGACGATGTTTACGATCGGATGAGCGCGCGCCTGGCGAACTGGCAGCGCTGTTTCAACATGACACCCGCAGACATTGCGCCTGCTTTACCGGGCGGCAATCTTAATCATCCGGTTGCCCATACCGGGGTGCGCAAACTGGCGGATAAATGGGCGTTGCAGCAGTGGATGAGGGGAAAGCAGGATCTGTGGATGCAGCCGAAAGTGGATGGCGTTGCGGTCACGCTGGTCTATCGCAACGGCAGGCTGGCACAGGCTATCAGCCGGGGTAATGGCCTTGCGGGCGAGGAGTGGACAGCAAAGGCGCAGGCCATTCCTGCGATCCCGAAAACTGTGACCGGTGCGCTGGCGAATAGCGTCTTGCAGGGTGAACTCTATTTACGCCGCAAGGGGCATATCCAAAAAGAGGCCGGGGGTCTCAATGCCCGAGCAAAAGTCGCCGGCGCGATGATGCGGCACGACAACCCGGAGCTGCTTAATGACCTCGCTTTTTTTGTCTGGGCCTGGCCCGATGGCCCTGCCACTTTAGCGCAGCGGTTGGTGGCACTGAAAAAGGCGGGCTTTGAAGAGGCGCACTACTACAGCGCGCCGGTCAACAGCGTGCAGGAGGTGGAGCGTCTTCGCCAGCACTGGTTCACCTCGCCACTGCCCTTCGTCACGGATGGCGTGGTGGTGCGCACCAGTGCGGAGCCTGCGGGCAAAGCGTGGTTACCTGGTCAAAGCGACTGGGTGGTGGCCTGGAAGTATGAACCGGTAGAAGAGGTGGCAGCGGTAGAGGATATTCAGTTTGCCATCGGGCGGACCGGGAAAATCTCCGTTGTCGCGCTGCTGGAGCCGGTAAAACTGGATGATAAGCGCGTGCAGCGCGTGAATATTGGGTCCATTCAGCGCTGGCAGGCGTTAGATATCGCACCGGGCGACCATATTGCCGTCACCCTTGCCGGGCAGGGGATCCCTCGCGTGGAGCGCGTGGTCTGGCGCAACCTTGTTCGACAGCCGCCCACGCCGCCACAAGCTCGCTTTACGCCGCTGAGCTGCTTTTACGCCACGCCAGATTGCCAGCAACAGTTTATTGCCCGCCTCTCCTGGCTTAGTTCTGATAAGGCGCTGGAGATAGCCGGATTGAGCGAGAGCGGCTGGCGGACTCTGCATCAGGCTCACCATTTTGAACATCTTTTCTCCTGGCTGGTGTTGACCAAAGAGCAGTTGCAGACGACACCCGGAATGTCGCCCGCGCGCGGACTGCAACTCTGGCACCGTTTTTCCTTAACGCGTGAGAGGCCGCTAAACCGCTGGCTTCACGCACTCGGTACGCCGCTGCCACAATTGGCGATCAATGCTGCGGGCGATACTTCATGGCGACAGATGCGCAGCCGGGATGAGCTGGCCTGGCAACAACTACCCGCCATCGGCGCACAGAAAGCACGCCAGGTTGTCGCTTTTATCCGCGAGCCAGCGGTTGAGCAGCTCACGGCCTGGCTTGCGAAGCAGGGCGTAAAGGCCTTTCAGTGAGCATTATGCTTGTAGTGAAACACCGGCAGACCCAGTTTCCAGCGTATCGCCAGCAGGCGGCTGGTGAAGCCAAACAGTAGGGTGGTAATCACCACGATGTCATGGTTGGTAACGACATGGCTTAGCGCGATATAGAACACGGCGGCAGCAAACGCGATGCCGGCATAGAGCTCTTTCTGAAACACGAGAGGGATGCGCTTACAAAACATATCGCGCAGCACGCCGCCAAAGACGCCGGTGATAACGGCCGCAATCACGGCGATGATCGGGCCTTCGCCCATATCGAGGGCGATTTGCGCCCCGATAATGGAAAATACTACCAGCCCGAGTGCGTCCAGCACCAGAAACAGGCGGCGCAGATGGGGCATTACCGGGGCAAAGATTGTGGTCAGCACCGCGGCGATAGCAACGATGATCACATACTCGGGGTGCTTCACCCAGCCGAGCGGATAGTGGCCAAGCAGGATATCGCGCACCGAACCGCCGCCAAGCGCGGTCGCGGTGGCAATAATAATGACGCCAAAGGTGTCCATTCGACGTCGCCCTGCGGCCAGCGCGCCGGTCATGGCTTCGGCAGTGATGCCGATCAGATAGAGAATGTGTAACAGCATGCCGCCCCCATAAATTCAGTGCGGGCAGGGTAATGATTAAGTGGGAAAGGGGCTATTGAGATTTTCTAACGATCGGTGTTTCGGATTAGTTAGGTTAATGCCTGGTGTGATGGGTTTTGTTGTTTATCTTATTGATTTTAATTTTATTTAATTAGGCGTTTCTGTAATGTGCGCCAGAATAATAAAGCAGTTATCGATAAATAATATGTGGGTGAATGGATACAAAAAAAGGCCCTTACGGACCTTTTAATGAGACGAGAGGCTTATTCGATATTTTGAATCTGCTCGCGCATCTGCTCAATAAGCACTTTCAACTCAATAGCCGAGTTGGTCACTTCCGCATTGATTGATTTAGAGGCCAGCGTGTTCGACTCGCGGTTGAACTCCTGCATCATAAAGTCGAGGCGGCGACCTACAGCTTCCTTCTTCTTCAGGATGTTGTAGGTCTCTTTTACATGCGCTTCGAGCCTGTCCAGCTCTTCAGCAACGTCGATACGCTGCGCCATCATTACCAGCTCTTGCTCGACGCGGTTATTTTCCAGCTGCACCTGCGCCTCTTCCAGCTTGCTGACCAGGCGCTCACGCTGCCATTGCAGGATTTGCGGCATATGGGCGCGCACGTTGTTGACTTCGGTGCTGACGCCTTGCAGACGCTGCTCGATCAACGCTTTCAGCGCCTGGCCTTCGGTTTCGCGGGCGACGATAAAGTCGTCCAGCGCGCCATCCAGCGCGGCGAGGATTTCAGCGGTAATCGCATCGAGATCCTGCTCCTGAGCCGCCATCACGCCAGGCCAGCGCAGAATATCGACCGGATTAATTTCACCCTCGTCGCTCTGCATTTTTACCCAGTTCGCGGCGGTGACCAGCTGCTTAGCCAGTTTTTCATTCAGAATCAGCTCGCCCTGCGCGCTGGCGTCCGGCTCAAAGCGTAAGGTGCATTCCACTTTACCGCGGGTCAGACGGGTACGCAGACGCTCGCGGACAACCGGTTCAAGGCTGCGGAATTGTTCCGGCAGGCGGAAGTAAGTTTCCAGATAACGCTGGTTAACCGAGCGCAGTTCCCAGGAGGCGGAGCCCCATGCACCCTTGATTTCACGCCGGGCGTAGGCGGTCATACTGCGGATCATAGTCGTTCCCGTTTTGAAGGAGAGATGCGGGGGATTATAGCTTTGGTGGCCTTATCAGGATAGGAATAACCAGGGTTAGCCAGTATAATGCGCAGCCACATTCGTAACAGCCGGAGAAATCATCATGCGTCCAGCAGGCCGAAGCGCCACTCAAGTGCGCCCCGTCACCCTGACCCGTAACTACACAAAACACGCAGAAGGTTCCGTGCTGGTGGAATTTGGCGACACCAAAGTGCTCTGCACCGCCTCCATCGACGAAGGTGTTCCACGCTTCCTTAAAGGCCAGGGCCAGGGCTGGATCACTGCCGAATATGGCATGTTGCCGCGTTCGACCCACACCCGTAACGCCCGTGAAGCGGCGAAGGGCAAGCAGGGCGGACGTACCATGGAGATCCAGCGCCTGATCGCGCGTGCACTGCGCGCGGCGGTCGATCTGAAAGCGCTTGGCGAATTTACTATCACCCTCGATTGCGATGTTCTGCAGGCCGATGGCGGTACCCGTACCGCGTCGATCACCGGTGCGTGCGTGGCGCTGGCCGATGCGCTGAACAAGCTCATTGCCGCAGGCAAGCTGAAGACCAACCCGATGAAAGGTATGGTCGCGGCCGTCTCTGTGGGCATCGTCAATGGCGAAGCGGTGTGCGATCTGGAATATGTTGAAGACTCAGCGGCTGAGACCGACATGAACGTCGTGATGACCGAAGATGGCCGCATGATCGAAGTGCAGGGCACTGCAGAGGGCGAGCCCTTCACCCACGAGGAACTGCTCGCAATGCTGGCGCTAGCCCGAGGGGGCATTGAGTCCATTGTCGCGGCGCAAAAAGCGGCATTAGAAAATTGATTTTGAGGGCGACGATGAGTCGCCCTTTTTTTTGCGCAACATCCGGCCTTCAAGCCTGCTGTCTGCGCAACGCACTTTGCTAAATTTTTAAATCATCAAAACAGGAAGAGGAGCGGATCCATGAAAGCGTACCAGCGTCAGTTTATTGAATTTGCGCTTAACAAACAGGTACTGAAGTTCGGCGAGTTCACGCTGAAATCCGGGCGCAAAAGCCCCTATTTCTTTAACGCCGGGCTCTTTAATACCGGGCGCGATCTGGCGCTGTTGGGCCGTTTTTACGCTGAAGCGTTAATGGATTCCGGGATTGATTTCGATCTGCTGTTTGGCCCGGCTTATAAAGGCATCCCGATTGCGACTACCACTGCGGTAGCGCTGGCAGAGCATCACGAGCGCGATGTGCCTTACTGCTTTAACCGTAAAGAAGCCAAAGATCATGGCGAAGGCGGTAACCTGGTCGGCAGTGCGCTGCAGGGCCGTGTGATGCTGGTGGATGATGTGATTACCGCCGGTACGGCGATCCGCGAGTCGATGGAGATTATTCAGGCTAACGGCGCGACGCTCGCCGGCGTGCTGATCTCGCTCGACCGTCAGGAGCGCGGCCGCGCAGAGATCTCTGCAATTCAGGAAGTTGAGCGTGATTACGGCTGCAAGGTTATTTCCATCATTACGCTGAATGACCTGGTGGATTATCTGGAAGAGAAGCCAGAGTTGGCCGATCTGGTCGCCTCCGTGCGTGCGTATCGCGAAGAGTACGGCGTCTGAGTTGCTACCCGGCAGCAGGCCTGCCGGGTTTCGCCTTACAGAAGCTGTGCGCCCTGCGTGTTGACATACAGGGCGTAAATCGAGGTGCTGGCGGCCATAAAAAGCCAGTTTCGCTGCTCACCGCCGAAGCAGAGATTAGCGCAGCGCTCGGGCAGATGAATCATACCAATCGCTTTGCCCTGCGGGTTAAACACCCGGACACCATCCAGCTCGTCGCTGCCCATCCCCCATCCGCACCATAAATTGCCGTCAACATCGCAGGCGATACCGTCCGCGGTGCCGTTGCCGCAATCAATATGCACCCGCTTATTTTGTAACTGCCCGCCGACAATGTCCCACGCCAGTATTAAACGATTAGGCGTAGCGCGGCTCTCCACCACATAGAGAATTTTCTCGTCCGGCGAGAAGCAGATGCCATTCGGCCCGCGCACATCGCCCAGCACCACTTCCAGCTTGCGGGTTTGCGGATCGAGACGATAAACATTCTGCGGCAGTTGCGGTTCGGCTTTATGTCCTTCATAAAAACCGGTAATGCCAAATGGCGGGTCGGTAAACCAGATTGAACCGTCTGATTTGACCGCGAGATCGTTCGGCGAGTTGAGCGGCTTACCGTCGAAGCTATCCGCCAGTACTGTGATGGTGCCATCGTACTCCGTGCGCGTAATGCACCGCGTATCGTGCTCACAGCTAATCAATCGCCCCTGGCGATCGCGGGCATGTCCATTGGCATTATTCGCTGGTTTGCGAAAAACAGCGGTCTCGCCGGTCTGCTCATCCCAGCGCATTACCGCATTGTTGGGGATGTCGCTCCAGAGCAGCATGCGCATATCGCCAAACCATACTGGTCCTTCCGCCCAGCGACAGCCGGTGGCGATTTGCTCCACTTTTGCACTGGAGACCATATATCCGCGAAAAGCATCATCGAGCGCGACCACGCGCGGATCGGGGTAGCGCGGCGCAGGTGTCCAGGCAGCGAAGCTCTTTTGACTCAGTAACAGTGAAGCGGTAGCGATACCGCTCAGCTTTAACAGTTCCCGACGAGATGTTGCCATCCGGTCTCTCCTTCTTGCTTTTGTAGGGTATCGAAGCGGTGGTTTGTTTCAGGAATAACCAGGTGCCTGAAGGAGCGTAGAGAATCGGGAAGGGTGCCACATCTGGCATTGTTACGAATTACGTTGGGCTTTTACACAGAATGGCGGGAAATGCGAATGCAGCCACAGAGGCTGCATAGGGTGATTACTGTAATTGCAGAAGTAACAGCGGCCAGCGCGCGTCAAAATCGTCGGTCGGGCTATATTTGAACTCGCTGCGCACATAGCGCGACAGCATCCCTTCGCAGAAGGCCAGCAACTGGCTTGCCAGCAGCGTTTCGTCGGTTGCATACCCTTCGCCTTCACGCATTTTGCGTTCGCGCAGCACCTGGCGCAGCTGCGCTTCGATACGCTCAAACAGCTGGTTAATGCGCCCTTGCAGGCGATCCTGCTCAAACATCAGCGCATGACCGGTCATGATGCGGGTTAAGCCGGGATTACGTTCGCCGAAGCCCAGAATCAGTAACACAATCAGACGCAAACGCGCAGTCGTGTCTTTTTCATCTTTTAAGATCAGATTGATGCGGGTAATCAGGCTATCTTCGATAAACTCGATCAGGCTATCGAACATGCGTGTTTTGCTGGGAAAGTGACGATACAGCGCGGCTTCAGAGACGCCGACCGATGCCGCCAGTTTCGCCGTGGTAATACGTTGGCTTCCATCGCTGGATTCCAGCATTAACGCCAGAGATTGAAGTATTTCCTCACGGCGATTCTTTTTCGCAGTCTGTTTTTCTGCCATGTTCTAAAAAACCCCAGAAAATAATCACTTGTCAGGCGAGCAACCACACAACGGCCGCAAATGCCTGGCATTTGCGGTCATCTTATCGCGTTATAGTGTTGTGTAATGCGTTAAATAGCGCGGATTATTGACGCCCGGAGTGGCCAAAGCCGCCTTCGCCACGCACGGTGGCATCGAACTCTTCCACCAGGTTAAATTCAGCCTGCACCACCGGTACAAAGACCATCTGCGCGATACGCTCGCCAGGCACAATGGTGAAACTCTCTTTTCCACGGTTCCAGACGGAGACCATCAGCTGCCCCTGGTAATCGGAATCAATCAGCCCAACCAGGTTGCCCAGTACCACGCCATGTTTATGACCGAGGCCCGAGCGCGGCAGAATCACGGCGGCAAGCGTTGGGTCGGCAATGTGAATCGCCAGACCAGTCGGCAGCAGCGTGGTGTCGCCTGGCGCCAGCTCTACGGCGTCATCCAGACAGGCGCGCAGGTCAAGACCGGCGGAGCCGGAGGTGGCATAGGTCGGCAGCGGGAACTGCTCACCCACGCGCGGGTCCAGAATCTTAAGGTCGATTTTTTTCATCATAACGGGTAACAATCTCGTCCAGTAATAGGTGTCCCAGCAGCGCTTTGCGCTCCAGCGGCAAGCGCTTATCGCCATCTTGCCAGAACAGATGTAATGCGTTGTTGTCGCTATTAAAGCCTTGATTAGATTGCGAAACATCGTTGGCGCAAATCAGGTCGAGGTTTTTGCGGGCGCGTTTCTGCCGGGCGTATTCTTCCACATTATTCGTTTCCGCGGCAAACCCAACAACATAAGGTCGATGGCTGGTGAGCGCCGCAACGCCGGCGACGATATCAGGGTTTTTCACCATTTTTATTGTGATTTCATCGCCTTGCTTTTTAATTTTTTCCGGCGCGATCTCGCTGGCGCGGTAGTCCGCGACCGCTGCACAACCGATAAAAATATGCTGCTGCTGGGCGCGCTGCTGAACCGCCGCCTCCATCTCAAGGGCAGTGGTCACATCCACGCGCTGAACAAAGGCGGGCGTAGGCAGCGACACCGGGCCTGAAACCAGCGTCACGTTCGCGCCGCGCTTCGCGGCCGCTTCAGCAATGGCGAAGCCCATTTTGCCGGAGCTGAGATTGGTGATGTAGCGCACCGGATCCAGCGGTTCGCGGGTCGGACCGGCGGTAATCATAATGTTCAGATGTTGCAAATCCTTGACCGGCGAGAAGTGGGCCGCGGCCATATCAACGATGGTCAGCGGATCGAGCATGCGGCCCGGGCCGACATCACCGCACGCCTGGCTGCCGCTGTCTGGCCCCCACAACAGCAGGCCGCGCGAAGCGAGCACCTGTAAATTGTGCTGGGTGGCGGCGTTGCGGTACATCTGCTGATTCATCGCCGGAACAACCGCAACCGGTGACGGCGTGGCCAGGCAGATGGTTGAGACCAGATCGTTTGCCATACCCGCCGCGACACGGGCGATTAAATCAGCGGTGGCGGGTGCCAGAATCACCAGATCGGCCCATTTACCCAACTCGATATGCCCCATTGCCGCTTCCGCAGCGGGGTCAAGCAGGCTGTCGGAGACCGGGTAACTGGAAACGGCCTGCAGACTCAGCGGTGTGATAAAGGCTTTGGCGGCCTCGGTCAGCGCCACGCGGACTTCCGCGCCGCGATCGCGCAAGCGACGCACCAGCTCAGGCGCTTTATAGGCCGCGATACCGCCGCTTACGCCGAGGACAATTTTTTTACCCGCCAGAGTTGTCATGATTCTTTCCCGTTGGATTCGCCAGAGGTTGGGGATTTTATCACAATCCTGATGTCGTCGTGCCTATGCCCGTAAACCACTTTGCGAGGCGCTACGCAGCGTTGAAAAGTGCCATTCGATGAGCATTCCCGGATGTGGCAGCATGAGTTTCTGACAGGGAGGTGTGGATATGGCGATTGTGTTAATTCCTCAAAAGCCGCGCGAAAAAATGATGCAGCTGGGCGTTGAGTCCCTTACGGACGTTGAGTTACTGGCGCTATTTTTACGCACTGGCGCGTGCGGGAAAAGCGTACTTACGGTAGCGCGGGAGATGCTAAACCACTTCAGCTCGCTCCACTCTCTGCTCTGTGCCGACTATGATGAGTTTCGGTTTATCTCGGGCATTGGCGTCGCCAAATATGCGCAGCTCAGGGGCATTGGCGAGCTGGCGAGGCGCTCCTACAACGCGCGTATTGCCGAGGAGAGCTCTCTGCTCAGCCCGGAGATGGTGCGGGAGTTTTTGCAGAGCCAGCTGGCGAACGAAGAGCGGGAGGTCTTTATGGTGATCCTGCTTGATAACCGCAACCGCATCATCAAACATGCCCGGCTTTTTTCCGGCACGATTAACCATGTTGAGGTGCATCCGCGAGAAATTTTACGCGAAGCGATAAAATTCAATGCGGTCGGCGTGATCCTCGCGCATAATCACCCCTCGGGTAATGCTGAGCCCAGCAGAGCAGATAAGGCCATCACCGAACGAGTGATAAAATGCTGCCAACTCATGGACATTCGCGTTATTGATCATCTGGTCATTGGTCGCGGCGAGTGCGTTTCTTTTGCGGAACGCGGTTGGATTTAGACCACTTTGCGCGATCCATCGGGATCTTTGTCTGTTCGGGACTTGAGCACACCGCCGAGTCAGCGTATACTACGCCACCTTTGAGAATCTCGGGTTTGGCATTTGGGCCTGGCAATCGAGAGTTCACATAGAACTGCGATGACCGGGCTGTAAAGCCTGACGAGGCGCCAATACCCCATACGAAGCTCGAGCTAATTTGATTTTTGGAGAATAGACATGTCCCGAGTCTGCCAAGTTACTGGCAAGCGTCCGGTGACCGGTAATAACCGTTCCCACGCACTGAACGCGACTAAACGCCGTTTCCTGCCGAACCTGCACTCTCACCGTTTTTGGGTTGAGAGCGAAAAGCGTTTTGTCACCCTGCGTGTATCTGCTAAAGGTATGCGTGTAATTGATAAGAAAGGCATCGATACAGTTCTGTCTGAACTGCGTGCCCGTGGCGAAAAGTACTAAGTACTTAAAGGATATAAATCATGGCTAAAGGTATTCGTGAGAAAATCAAGCTGGTTTCTTCCGCTGGTACTGGTCACTTCTACACCACCACGAAGAACAAACGTACTAAGCCGGAAAAACTGGAACTGAAAAAGTTCGATCCAGTTGTCCGTCAGCACGTGCTGTACAAAGAAGCTAAAATTAAATAATTTTAGTTTTCTTGAACAAAAACCCCGCACTGTCGGGGTTTTTGCATTTCTGATAGCCCGCAAAAAGCCGGAGATGAGATGCCTGAATTACCTGAAGTTGAAACCAGCCGCAGAGGCATTGAACCGCACCTGGTCGGTGAAACCATCCTGCATGCGGTGGTACGTAACGGCCGCTTACGCTGGCCTGTTTCCGAAGAGATCCATAGCCTGAGCGACAAACCGGTGCTCAGCGTGCAGCGACGCGCTAAATACCTGCTGCTCGAGCTGCCGGATGGCTGGATCATCATTCACCTCGGTATGTCCGGCAGTCTGCGCATTCTTCCCCATGAGCTTCCCGCCCAAAAACATGACCATGTCGATCTGGTGATGAGCAACGGCAAAGTGCTGCGTTACACCGATCCGCGTCGTTTTGGCGCCTGGCTGTGGACCAAAGAGCTGGAAGGACATAACGTGCTGGCGCATCTCGGCCCGGAGCCGCTGAGCGATGCGTTTAATGCCGACTATCTGCGGGAGAAGTGCGCGAAGAAGAAAACGGCGATCAAACCCTGGCTGATGGATAACAAGCTGGTGGTGGGCGTCGGGAATATTTATGCCAGCGAATCGTTGTTTGCCGCCGGGATCCATCCCGATCGGCTCGCTTTATCCCTCTCGCAGCAGGATTACGAACTGCTGGTTCGCGTGATCAAAGCGGTGCTGTTACGCTCCATTGAGCAGGGCGGGACGACGCTGAAAGACTTCCTGCAAAGCGATGGCAAACCGGGTTACTTCGCGCAGGAGTTGCAGGTTTACGGGCGAGAAGGGCAGCCGTGTCGCATCTGCGGTACGCCAATCGTGGCGGCAAAACATGCGCAGCGCTCGACGTTCTACTGTCGTCAGTGCCAAAAATAGGTGTGGAGTAAAGCCGGATAAGCTATCCGGCATCGAAGCTTACTTCAGCTTATCAAGCAGCGCCTGGTGAACCGGCTGCGGCAGGAAATGTGCGACGTCGCCCTGATGGCGCGCCACCTCTTTGACCAGCGAAGAGGAGATAAACGACCACTCTTTCGACGGCATTAAATAGACGCTTTCCAGATTCGGCATCAGATGCCGGTTCATATGCGCCAGCTGCATCTCATACTCAAAATCCGCTACCGCGCGCAGACCGCGGATCAAAATCGTGGCCTGCTGGTCACGCGCGAAGTTAGCCATCAGATCGCTAAAACCGACTACCGTGACATTTTGCAGATGCGCCGTTGCCTGCTTCGCCAGTGCAACGCGCTCATCAAGGCTGAACATCGGCTTTTTGCTTGGGCTGGCGGCAATCGCCAGTATCAGCTCATCAAACATCGCGGCGGCACGGGTCACAATATCGATATGCCCGTTAGTGATGGGATCAAACGTACCAGGGTAGATCGCCCGCTTTTGCATAATCGACCTTATTGCGCTTTAGGTGGCAGATAGGGTTCCAGCAGTTGCAACAGAAGCTGCAGAGCGCCCTGGTTCTGGTAGAGCACTTCAACTGCGTGGCGACCGTAAAAATTCCGGTAATCTTCATCGGTCAACAAAGAGGTGATCTCTTTGATGAGCGCATCGACATCGTTTACGGTGATCAACCCATCAGCCTGCGTCAACCGCGCGCAGATATCTTTGAAGTTGAACGTATGCGGCCCCATCAACACCGGGATCGCATGCGCGGCGGCTTCAAGAGGATTGTGACCGCCTCGCTCTACCAGCGACCCGCCGACAAAGGCCAAATCGGCAATGCCGTAAAGCAGCATCAGCTCGCCCATCGTATCGCCAACCACCACCTGCGTGCTGGCTGAAGGGATCTCGCCGGAAGAGCGCGTGATGAAACTCAAGCCCGCCTCGCGCACCATATTTACGGCGTCAGGAAAGCGTTCAGGATGACGCGGAACCAGAATCAAGAGTAAATCAGGAAACTGTTTTAGCAAGGCCTGATGCGCGAGCAGCATAATGCTCTCTTCGCCTTCGTGGGTGCTGGTAGCAATCCACACCGGACGATGCGGCGCCCACTGACGACGCAGGGCGACAGCGCGGGAGGCAAGCTGCGGTGTGACAGAGATATCAAACTTCAGGCTACCGGTTACGGTAAGCTGATTGCGTTTGGCGCCAAGTGCGATAAAACGGTCGCCATCTTCGCTGTTTTGCGCGGCAATCAGCGTAATTTTGCGCAGCAGCTTCTGAATAAATTTACCCAGCTTCGCATAGCCAGCGGCGGAGCGCGCCGAGAGGCGGGCGTTGGCAATCACCAGCGGAATGTTTCGTTTATGCAGCGCGCTAATCAGGTTGGGCCACAGCTCAGTTTCCATAATCAACACCAGCTTGGGGTCGACCTTATCAAGGAAACGATTTAGCGCGCCGGGCAGATCGTAAGGCAGATAGACATGCTGAACGTCGCCGCCGAATGCTGACATCACGCGCTCGGAGCCAGTTGGCGTCATGGTTGTGACGGTAATGGGTAAATCAGGATAACGGTGACGTAAGGCGCGCACCAGCGGAATCGCCGCCAGTGTTTCGCCGACCGAGACGGAGTGCAGCATGATGCCGCCTGCTTTTAACGGCTTATTGTAGAAGCCATAGCGCTCGCCCCAGCGTTTGCGGTAAGCCGGAGCTTTTGCACCACGCACCCACAACCGCACCCAAATCAGCGGCTGAATGATGTACAGAAGTGTGGTGTAGAGCAATTGGAGCATAGTACGTTGCAGGCTTAGGAATGTGCTGGGGATTTTATGTATTTAGTACCGCCATTGCTATTACTTTTGCTGAAATCGGTCAAATTCACCTCTTATCACGTTATTTGTATCAGTCTTATCAATTTTTTTTCATTTTTATCTAGTTTATTGAATGTTTCAGCGCGAACCCATTATGGCCATGAAGCAATAAATTTTATCTATGGACATGATTTTTATGATCTTTTTAATGGCTTTGTTGAAAAGTGCTTCAGATCGGATTGGTGGTAAAGAAGTGGTACAATAAAAGATCTATAAGTGCGCAATATCAGTGTTCAGGTAGCTGTCGAGCCTGGGGCGGTAGCGTGCCTGTAATTTTTTCACGGATATCACATCAAGAAGAGCCGATTGTGGAAAAGCGATTTCACCGAATTCTGGTTATTAAAATGCGTTTTCATGGAGACATGCTGCTGACCACGCCGGTCGTCAGTACGTTAAAACGCAACTATCCTGATGCGCGCATTGATATGCTGCTCTACAAAGACACAATGCCAATCTTATCCGAAAACCCCGAGATTCATGCTCTTTATGGCATGAGCAATAAAGGGGCGCCTTTAAAGGAAAAGATACAGAACTTCTTCTCTCTGGTGAGCCAATTACGCAAGAATAATTACGATCTCATCGTCAACCTGACGGATCAGCATATCGTGGCGCCGCTGGTACGCTCTGTGCCGGCAAAAGTGAAAATTTCGCAGGACTACGCCCATCGGCAGTCCGCTTTCTGGAAAAAGAGTTTTACCCATCTCGCACCTTTTGCCGGTGAGCACGCGGTAGAACGTAACTTATCGACCCTTGTTCCGCTGGGTATCACCGACTTCTGCCGTTATACCACCATGAGCTACGCGCCCGAACACTGGGAACGTATGCGCAGCGCGCTGAATGAGGCGGGCGTTGGCGAGCACTATGTTGTTGTGCAGCCGACTGCCCGACAGCTGTTTAAATGCTGGGACAATGAAAAATTCTCGCAGGTGATTGATGCGCTGCAAGCCCGGGGCTATGACGTTGTGCTGACCTCTGGCCCTGGCGCGGACGATCTCGCCTGCGTTGAGGAGATTGCCCACGGATGCGCGCGCAGGCCCGTCACTTCTCTGGCGGGTAAAACGCGTTTTCCTGAACTCGGTGCCTTAATTGCCCACGCCGCGCTATTTATTGGCGTGGATTCTGCGCCAGGCCATATCGCCGCCGCGGTGAAGACACCGATTATCTGTCTCTTTGGCGCGACCGACCACGTTTTCTGGCGCCCGTGGAGCGACAACATTATTCAGTTCTGGGCCGGCAATTATCAGCCGATGCCGGCGCGCAGCCAGTTGGACAGAAACAAGAAATATCTCTCCGTCATTCCGGCAGAAGATGTCATCGCGGCAACGGAGAAAATGCTGCCCTCTTTAGAAGGCGCTTCCTGATGATTGTCGCTTTCTGTTTATACAAATATTTTCCCTTCGGCGGTCTGCAGCGCGACTTTATGCGTATCGCGCAAACCGTGGCCGGGCGCGGGCATCATGTCAGGGTCTATGTCCAGTCCTGGGAAGGCGATGTGCCAGCCGGGTTTGAGCTGATCCGTGTCCCGGTCACCTCGCGCACCAACCACGGTCGCAACGCTGAATATCACGCCTGGGTAGTGGCGCATCTGGCGCAGCATCCCGCCGATCGCATGGTCGGCTTTAATAAAATGCCGGGCCTTGATGTCTACTATGCGGCCGATGTTTGCTACGCCGAAAAAGTGGCGCAGGAGAAGGGCTTCTTTTACCGCCTGACGTCTCGCTATCGCCATTATGCCGCCTTTGAGAAAGCGACCTTTGAACAAGGGAAAGCGACGCAGCTGCTGATGCTAACGGATAAGCAGATTGGCGATTTTCAACGGCACTACCATACCGAAAGCGACAGGTTTCACATTCTGCCTCCGGGGATCTATCCGGATCGTAAATACAGCCAGCAGATCGCCAATGCCCGCCAGATCTACCGTGAAAAGAGTGGTATCGCGGAGGATCAGTTCTGGCTGTTACAGGTTGGATCCGATTTCAGCAGGAAAGGCGTTGATCGAACGCTTGCCGCTGTTGCCGCCCTGCCAGAAGCATTAAGAAAGAAGACGATACTGTTTGTGGTCGGCCAGGACAAACCCGGGCGATTTGCCGCCCAGGCGGCGAAGGCTGGCATTAAAGAGAATGTGCACTTCTTTTCCGGGCGCAGCGATGTGGCTGAACTGATGGCGGGTGCCGATCTGCTGATGCATCCTGCCTACCAGGAAGCCGCGGGGATTGTGCTGCTCGAAGCGATAACAGCTGGCCTGCCGGTGATTGTCAGTGGCGTTTGTGGATATGCGCACTACATTGCCCGCGCGCAGTGCGGCGTGGTGATTGAAGAACCATGGTCTCAGGCCGCGTTGAACGAGGCGCTACAGCGTGCGCTGCAAGAGCCTGCCTTGCGCGAAGCGTGGGCTGCGCGAGCGCGCCACTTTGCAGACACAGAAGATCTTTATAGCCTGCCGGAGAGAGCGGCGGACATCATTACGGGTGAAGTGAATGGTTGAATTGAAAGAGCCGCTGGCGACACTCTGGCGGGGTAAAGATGCGTTTGCCGAGGTTGAAAAGCTACAGGGAGAGGTGTTTCGCCAGCTCGAAACGCGCCGCACCCTGCGTTTTGAACTTGCCGGTAAAAGCTATTTCCTGAAATGGCATCAGGGCACCGCGTTTAAAGAGGTGGTGAAAAATCTGCTTTCGCTGCGCTTGCCGGTGCTGGGTGCCGATCGCGAGTGGAAAGCCATTCATCGCCTGCATGATGCGGGTGTTGATACCATGCACGGCGTTGGGTTTGGCGAAAAGGGTGCCAACCCTATCAATAAAACGTCCTTTATTATCACTGAAGATCTGACGCCAACCATTAGCCTGGAAGATTATTGCGCCGACTGGCTGACAACGCCGCCGCAACCGCGCGTTAAACGGATGATAATTCATCGTGTTGCGACCATGGTGCGCAAGATGCATCAGGCTGGCGTAAACCATCGCGACTGCTATATCTGCCATTTTCTGCTTCACCTGCCTTTTGACGGCGATGAACAGCGCCTGAAAATCTCGGTGATCGATCTTCATCGTGCACAGATGCGCGCGCATGTGCCAACGCGCTGGCGCGATAAAGATCTGATTGGGCTCTACTTCTCTTCACTCAATATTGGTCTTACCCAGCGGGATATCTGGCGTTTTCTTACCGTCTACTTTGCCGCATCGCCGCGAAAGATTGTTCAGCAAGAAGCGGGCTTATTAGCGAAAGCGCAGGCCCGGGCTGAGAAGATCCGCGAAAGAACAGAACGTAAGTCTCTCTAAAATGAGAAGTGGTCACTCAATGAAAATTGCATTTGTTGGTGAAGCGGTATCGGGTTTTGGTGGTATGGAAACGGTCATCAAAGCCGTCATTCACTCTTTTCAGCAAGATGCCTTTGCGCAGTGCGAAATGTTCTTTTTTTGCCGTAACGACAAAATGGATAAAGGATGGCTGGCGGGGATTAACGCCGCTTACTCCTTCTCGAACATCAAACTCAGCTTTCTCAGGCGCGCGATACATATCCGCAATTTCAAGCGCTGGGTAGATGAGCATAAGCCCGACCTCGTTATCTGCATTGATACGCCCTCCTGCTTTCTGGCAAACAGAGCGCGGCGTAAAAGCAAACATCGTTTTACCGTTTTGTCCTGGCCGCATTTCTCGCTGGATCACAAAAAGCACGGCGACGCTGTAGCCTGGGCTGATTATCACCTCGCGATAAGCAGCGGCATCAAAACGCAGATGGAGGCGCGGCACATTGCGCCAGAGATGATTCACGTCATCTATAACCCGGTTGAACCGCAGACTGAAACGATTCCCGCCCCGAAGGCGGACGAGACAACAACGTTCTTATACGTTGGCCGGATGAAGTTTGAGGGGCAGAAGCGGGTTAAAGATCTGCTTGATGGCCTCGCGCAGGTCAAAGGCGACTGGCATCTGCATGCGATTGGCGATGGCTCCGATTTTGATAAGTGCAAAGCCTACGCGCGCAAACTCAATATCGACAGCAACATCACCTGGCATGGCTGGCAGGCCCAGCCCTGGGTGGTGGTCCGGGACAAGATCAAAAAAGTATCTGCATTGCTGCTGACCTCATCCTTTGAAGGCTTCGGCATGGTGTTGCTGGAAGCAATGTCATGGGGCATTCCCTGTATCAGCGCAAACTGTATGGCCGGTCCGGAGGATATTATTCGCCAGGGCGTGAATGGTTACCTCTATCCGCCGGGCGATATGGCTGAATTTGTGACATTGCTACAGCAGGTCGTTGATCGTCGTACGGCGTTCGAGCCGGATACGATTAAGCAGTCAATCAACGCGTTTTACACTGAAACATATAATCGAAATATGCGAGAGGCGATTCGCTCTGTCCTCGCTGCACTGACAACGAGCATTAAATGAGCCAAACTTATTTTGATGAGAAAGAAGTGATTCTTTCGATAAAGGATTACAACTATCTGTCTGATGCTGACATCAGTACGTTCAATATCGCCTACGGCATTGATAAAAACTTTCTCTATGGATGTGGGATTTCGATAGCATCAATTCTTTTAAATAACAAAGATAAGCGTTTATCCTTCCATGTCTTTACCGATTATATAACCGAAGAAGATAACAAAAAGTTCTCTTCACTCGCTGAGCAGTACCAGTCACGAATTACGGTTTATCTGGTCAACTGCGATAAATTAAAATCGCTTCCCAGCACCAAAAACTGGACCTATGCGACTTATTTCCGCTTCATTATTGCCGATTACTTTACGGAAAAAGCCGACCGCGTCCTCTATCTCGATGCGGATATCGCCTGCCAGGGTAGCGTTCAGGAGCTGATTGATCTTGAGTTTAGCGAGGATGAGATCGCCGCAGTGGTCGCGGAAGGTGATATCACCTGGTGGCAAAAGCGAGCGATAAGCCTGGACTCGCCTGGGTTAGTTAACGGTTATTTTAATGCCGGCTTTTTGCTGATTAATATTCCGTGCTGGACGGCGAATGATATCTCGCGCAATGCGATTGAAATGTTACGCGATCCGGTTGTGGCTGGCAAAATTACGCATCTCGATCAAGATGTATTAAATATGCTGCTGGTGGATAAAGCGAAGTTTATTGATAAAAAGTTCAATACACAGTACAGCATTAATTATGAATTAAAGACGGGTGTAGTAAATCCGGTAAATGAAAGTACGGTATTTATCCATTATATTGGGCCAACAAAACCATGGCATGATTGGTCAGATTATCCTGTTTCACAAGGTTTTCTGCGGGCTAAAAGAGAGTCGCCGTGGAAAAACGATCGCTTACTGAAACCAACTAATGCAAATCAGTATCGATATTGTGCCAAACACATGCTGCATCAGAAGAAGTTCGTTAAAGGGTTGATTAGTTATTTGTTCTATTTTCAAAAGAAAATCGCAAACTAAAAAATACATAGGTGATGCAGTGGACTCATTTCCAGGTATTAAAATTTCTGAATTCGAAGTTTTTGATCATAGCAAAGAGAAAACAACCAACGCTCTAAACATCGCCTATGGAATTGATCGCAACTATCTTGATTGGGTTGGCGTATCAATAACGTCGATTGTAATTAATAACAGCATCAACATTAGTTATCACATCATTTCCGATGAGTATGATGACTGTTTCCTGAAGAGAATTGCCCTTCTGGCTGAGAAGTATGCAATCAAGATCAGCTTATACTTGATTAATGCTGAATGCCTGAGCGATCTTCCGAGCACTAAAATATGGTCGCGTGCTATGTATTTCAGGTTATTTGCCTTCGAGTACTTTAGCGATAGCTTCGATAAATTGCTCTATCTCGACGCCGACGTCTTTTGTAAAGGTAAGCTTGATGAACTGGCTGCGTGTAATCTTGAAAACGTTGCTGCCGCAGTGGTCAGGGATGTTGATTCGATGCAAAGTAAAGCTATCGAAAGATTAAAAGATCCCGAAATCCGCAACAATTATTTTAACTCTGGCGTGGTGTTTGCCAATCTTAAAGAGTGGGTGAAAAACGATCTCACTAATCAGGCATTCTCGATCCTGCTTGATAAAAATAACCGCGGCATACAATTTAAGTACCCGGATCAGGATGTGCTTAATGTATTATTAAAAGATAAAGTCCATTTTCTGCCCGGGAAATTTAATACAATCTATACCATTAAAAGTGAGTTAAAAGATCGTACTCACCAAAACTTCAAGAATATTATTTCAGATGAAACCGTATTAATACATTATACCGGTGCCACAAAACCCTGGCATAAATGGGCGACGTATCCATCTACTATTTATTACCAAACTGCGTTAGCTGCTTCACCCTGGAATGATCAACCGCCGCGTGACGCAAGGACATTTATTGAGTTTAAGAAGCGATACAAGCATCTTTTGGTGCAGCATAAATATATGGCAGGTATCAAAGCAGGTTTTTTATATCTTCTGAGAAAATATTCTTTACATTCAAAATAAAATAATAGCTGGTCTAATTTATGAGTGACAAATATCAAGTTGGGGATTATGTTGTTTTCACCAAAAGTGGTGGTGAAAAATACCTGAAAATTTTTAAAGATTTCATGGATTATAATCTCGATGTGATAAAAGTTTTTCGCAGTATTGATGATACAAAAGTCGTACTAATCAATACGGAATATGGAAAGTATATTTTAAAAGTCTTCGCACCTAAGCAGAAAAAAGCTGAGCGTTTTCTGAAGTCTATTTTCAAGGGCGATTACTATGAAGCCTTGTTTCATCAGACAGAACGCATCAGGAAAAATGGCGCTGGTGCAATAAATGATTTTTATCTGCTGGCGGCTAAGAAGACTTTTCGCTTTGCCCACTCCTATATCATGTTGATTGAATATATTGATGGCATTGAGTTAGCAGACTTTACTTCTATTGATGATGAGCTAAAACAAAAAATAAAACTATCGATAGATGAGTTGCATCAAAATGGTATGGTTTCAGGCGATCCGCATAAAGGCAACTTTATCATTCAAAACGGTGAGGTTCGCATTATAGATTTGTCAGGCAAATCACCTTCCCGGATACGAAAAGCGAAAGATCGCATCGACCTGGAACGACATTACGGTATTGTTAATAGCGTCAAGGATATTGGTTACTACCAGTTTATTTATAAGAAAAAGGTACGTAATTTTATTCGTCGGATAAAAGGTAAGCCGGTTCGCTGAAAGAATATATGGCTGGCCCGCATTACTAAAGATAAGCATATTGTTAGTCTGAAACGGTAATATGTATTAATCCCAACAGGTTTATTATGAAAAATATTAAATATATTACACATGCATGTGTTGAACGATTGAAAAGACACAAGTCTTCAGATGACATTGTTATCTTTCTCTCTGGGCCTACGTCAAAGAAGACGCCTCTGTCGATTCTTCGCAATCGGGATATTATTGCGGTCAACGGATCTGCCGCCTATTTAATCGAGAATGATATTACACCGTTAATTTATGTTTTAACGGACGCCCGCTTTTTGCTGCAGCGTCGTGATGATTTTTATCAGTTTAGCCGCAGCAGCCGTTTTACCATTGTTAATGCGGATGTGTACGAGGCGGCAGCAGAAGAGGATAAGCGTTATCTGCGCGAAAATTGCCTGATACTGCGCGCCTTCTACAAACGAGAAAAAGGTGGTGCGGTTAAAAAGGTAAAATTCCTGATGAAAAGCCGCCTGCATAAAAATTTGCTCATTAATATCCCATGGTCGAAGAAAGGGCACCTCGTTGGCTTCAGTAAAGATATCGCTTTGGGATATTGTTCATGCCATACGGTGGCTTACACTGCGATTCAAATTGCCTATTCGTTGCAATACAGCGCAATTATTTGCTCAGGCCTTGATCTGACGAACACCTGCCGCCGATTTTATGACGAAAGCAGTAACCCAATGCCATCTGAATTAAGTAAAGATCTGCCGAAGATTTTGCCTTTCTTCATTTTTATGCGGGCGAACATTCCGGATATTAATATCTATAATCTTTCAGATGACACGGCAATTAGTTACGACATCATTCCTTTCATTCAACCCGGTGAGCTTGAAACAAATAATTATAAAAACAGTCACGAGTTGCATGAAAAAATTGATTTCGAACGCAAAGCAAACACCTTTGCTAACTAGTGGCAAACACCTTTTTGGTAAGAAAAATGCGCCTTGGAACTTTCCACAAGAAGAAAAAGCATTTAATCAATAAAATTAAAATCAATTTTCTCTCTCTATTTTTAAAAAATAGAAGGGGGACTGATGTAGATGGCAAAAGCATCAAGAGCTGCTTGTTAATTCATGACAACAGCAAGATTGGCGACCTGATTGTGCTCAGTGCGCTTTACAGAATACTGGCCAAAAAAGGTATCACGTTATCGATTCTCTCCTGCGGCACAGGGCACGCTTTTCTTAAAGCGCACCCGCATATCGAGCAGCTGTTCATAAAAAAATCGAACAGCCTGGCGGAAACGCTTAAACTACGCCGCCAGTTAAGAGAGAGGCAGTTCGATGTTGTTCTCGATCCCTTTGAAACGTTTCCCTGCTTTGGTCACGCGCTGCTGCTCTCGGGCTTCCGGGATTCGTACGTGCTGGGATTTGATAAATGGTACCAGCGCTACTATTCGCGCTACAACCCTCATGATGAGCAGTTGAATGAGCATATGTCTTCGCGCACGAACGTCATTGTGCGACAGCTTTTCGGCTGCGATGCCGACGATGATTATCGTTACGATATCGCTATTCCGGCCGATGTCGAAGAGGCGGTAAGCGCGTTCGTAGGATCGTCTGACGTTGTGGTTATCAATCCACTGGGTGCCAAGAAGATTTGCCGTCTTTCATCTGAACAGATGATGCTTATCCACAGTTGGTTTGCACAGCACCATCCTGGTCTGAGAATTATCTATACTGGACATCCGGATGACTTATCGTCCATCCCTGTAAACAATATCGAAACGCTGCCTTACCCTGATTTTATCTACACCGTAGCCTTAACGAAGCTCAGCAAATACGTTGTCTCCGTCGATACCGCGCTGGTGCATATCGCTTCAGCCTTTAACCGACCGATGCTGGCGCTCTACCCTCAGGCCCGTACCGTTGAGTATCCCTCGCCGCTGATTTGGGCGCCAAATAATGAGTATGCGCAGCAAATTATCTCGCCCACGCATTTCGTCTCTGATATCGATGCGCGCACGTTAGTTAACGGGCTGGAAAGCCTGATGGCGGGCAGGATGAACGCAACGCAGTAAAATGGCCACACGTAGTGGCCATTAATTCATCATGCTATTGCGAGTTGCGGATCTTATTGAAAAGTAGAAGCAGCGTCAGGCCGCAGATAATGATAATCGGCACGCTTCTCGCCCAGATAAGCACATCGCTTAACCCAGTCCCAATTATTGCAAGGCTGAAAGCAAATAGCCCCAGCGCACGATAGTAGTAGGCAGAAAACATCAGCGCGGCATAAAAACAGAGAACAGATATTACGCCGACAATACCTTTGAGCGAGGCATTTTCTATAATTTCGTTATGCAGGTGGACGTTGATATATATCATCGCAGAACTTAATGTTTTATTTTTTGCGATTAAACTTTCAACCTCCTGTGAACGCTCTTCTGCTGAGCGCCATTTTAACGGAGCTTCTTTAAAGAGCGTCATGCCGGATTCGTACATCGCAAACCGCGCACCGAGAGAGGTGTCACCGTTACCCTGCTGATATAAGTTTATGTCATTAACGGCTGCATCGTATCGTGTGGCAATTGACTGGCTGAAAACAAGGCCAAGAACAATCATTAATGTTAAGAAACCACAAATTCCCAGAAAGAGTTTTTTCGGATTCTTAAGGTAATAAGTGACGATCGTTATGCAGCAGATAACCGGAAAAATCAAAATGGATGAGCGGGTCTGCGTCATCACCAGAGCAGCAAAAACCATTACTGTATTCAGCACAAATAAAAGCGGATGGCTTTTAGGTGTATACAGAATAGATACCGCGCTGATCAAACCAACTAGCATAATGGAGTAAGCGGCGCCCGTTGATGAACCAATGCCAAAATCGATTCTATCCATGCCAAGAGAATGTTTCTGGAAAAGAGCGTAGCCCAGAATAATAAACGAAACGGAATAGAGAAGATAAAGCAGCGCGCTGCTTTTGTACTTAATTTTTGTCGTTGCGGCCAGCAATACCATGAAGAAGCCGAAAATAAAGACCCGCACGGTATTGATGTAGTTATGGTACGTCGCCTGAAAGGGAGAGTTATTAACTTTAAAAAGTTTGTACCAGATAAGATCGATAATGCCAATAAACAGGATGGACGCGGGAAGGGCGAAACTTTTCCAGGTTAGATTCGATGATCTTCCTTTAATAATGAGTGTTAATATCGCGAGAATGCCGCAGATATTAAATAACTTCATGCTCAGATTATTATTTACCATCGCTACCAGCAGCGTAACGGCGCTAAAAATAAACGTACCATATTCCATAATAAAGGCGGCTTTTTCACTTCGCCCCTTCCAGGTTTGCGCATTCATAGAGACTGGCATTCACTTTCCTTTATGCTAAACAAGCTATCTCATTAAAAACGGTATCTGCGCTGAGATGGGCTAAGTCGCCATCACTCGCGCGGCATATATGCTGGTTTTTTCCATACCCGCCAATAAGCCCAGGATCGGTTGGGCCATATAACGTGACATTTGGTCGATCCAGCGCCGCCGTCAAATGACTGAGGCCCGTATCCACCGACACCACGAACTTTGCGCCAGCCAGTGTCTGTGCGACCTTCTCAAGACTCATCTTCGGCAGCACATCAACGTAATCAAACCCTTCCGCTAACCGCTTCGCACGCGCCTCTTCATGAGCGGCTCCCCAGGGGAGCTTTATCTGCAAACCGCTGCCGTTAAGCAGGCCAATCAATGTGCGCCAGTGACTCTCCGGCCAGTGTTTATCATCTCGCGTGGTGGCATGTAAAAAGACGGCGTAGGAGGAAGCTGGCGCAGCGCTGGAGGTGAAATGCTGCGCAATGGCGTAGTCACCCTGCGCCTGCGGTTTGGCATAGCCCAGACTCTTCGCAAAGAGTTCGCGCGTCCGCTCAACTGCATGTTGCTGTTTCGCAATGGCGTGACGGCGTTTATAGAACAGGCTCGCCAGCGGTTCGCGTGCGGAGTGCCAGTCCATCCCATGTTTCACACCATGCGCCAGCCGGGTGACCAGCGCGGCGCTCTTTACCAGACCCTGCGCGTCGATTATGGCGTCGTACTGCCTCTCCTTCACCGCGTTGCGAAAAGCCTGGCGCTCTGCCGTAACAGGCGCGGAAAACCACGCTTTGCGCCAGCGGCGGATCGCCACCGGGATAGCCCGGTCGACCGCTGGGTGCCATGAAGGAATCTGGGCAAATCCTTCTTCCACTACCCAATCAAAACGGATGCCCGGAATGGCCTGCGCGGCATCGGTCAGCGCAGGCAGCGTGTGCAGCACATCGCCCATTGACGAGGTTTTCACAATCAAGACCCGCATCGCTTATCCTTCTGCTGCCAGCAACAAACCATTCAACTCATCCAGCACGCGCTGCGGCGTAATATCGATCAGGCTCTGGTGATACCCTTCTGCGGCATCGCCTTTGCGTACCTTGTGGTAGCCGGTGATTAAGCGGATCACGCGCGCTTTGTGGGAGAGCGGCGGCGTGAAATCGGGGCTGCTGGGGCCATAAAGCGCAACCAGCGGGCGATCGAGCGCGGCGGCAACGTGCATCAAACCTGAATCATTGCTCACCACCGCTTTACAGGCGGCAATCAGCACCACGGCCTGCTCCAGCTGCGTCTCTCCCGCCAGATTGCGGCACCACGCCTGTTGCTCAATGCTCAGCGCGGTCAGAATCTGATTACCCGCGTCGTGATCTTTTGCCGAACCGAACAGCAGCACCTGATAACCTTCATCAATAAGCTGTTTCGCCAGCTCAGCGTAGTGATAGTGCGGCCAGCGCTTTGCCGGGCCAAACTCGGCGCCGGGGCAAAAACCGATCATCGGGCGTTCAGCCGCGAGGTCGAAGGTCGCACAAACCTGCAGCTTCTCACTCTCATTGACCTGCAACTGCGGCCATAACAGCGGCTGCGGCAGATCTTTCGCCGAGCCCATTACGCCTTTGTCATAGGCCAGCGCAACATAGCGCTCGACCATCAGCGGCCAGGCTTGTTTGTCCAGCACCCGCGCATCGTTAAGCACGCCATAGCGCATTTCGCCGCGCCAGCCGGTACGGTGCGGAATACCGGCAAAGAAGGGCACCAGCGCAGATTTAAAGGAGTTCGGCAGCACGTAGGCGCGATCGTAACGCCGTTCGCGCAGGCTATGCCCCAGCTTACGGCGCGCGCCAATCTCCAGCGCGCCGTGGCCGAGCGGCATCGGGATCGCCTCGTTAACTTCCGGCATGCGCGATAAAAGCGGACGGCACCACGCGGGTGCCATCACATCGATTATCGCCTGGGGAAAGCGCGCCTTCAGCGTGCGGTAGAGACTCTGCGACATCATCATGTCGCCTACCCAGGAGGGTCCAATGACCAGAATTTTCATACTTACGCGTCGCGGTTCAGCCAGGCCATATATTCACTCACGCCTTCAGCCACGGTTTTAAACGGCTTGTCGTAGCCCGCCGCGCGCAGATTAGTGAGATCGGCCTGCGTAAACGCCTGATAGCGGCCTTTCAGCTTGTCCGGGAACGGGATGTACTCAATGCTGCCTTTTTGATGGAAGGCAAGCGTGGCATCCGCCACGGCCTGGAAGGACTCCGCGCGTCCGGTGCCGAGGTTAAAGATGCCGGAGACACCGTTTTCCCAGAACCACAGATTGACCGCCGCTACATCGCCAACGTAGACGAAATCGCGCTTGAAGTTGTCGCTGCCTTCAAACAGTTTCGGGCTCTCGCCATTGTTCAGCTGGGTGTTGAGATGGAAAGCGACGCTCGCCATGCTGCCTTTGTGCCCTTCGCGCGGGCCATAGACGTTGAAATAGCGGAAGCCGACAATCGGCGAGTTCGCTTCCGGCAGAATGCCGCGCACATACTCGTCGAACAGCATTTTCGAGTAGCCGTAGACGTTAAGCGGCTTTTCATATTCACGTGATTCAATAAAGTCCGAGGTGCGGCCGCCGTAAGTGGCTGCTGATGAGGCGTACAGGAAGGGGATTTCGCGCTCCAGGCAGTAGTGCAGCAGCTCTTTGGAGTACTGATAGTTGTTCTCCATCATGTACTTGCCATCCCACTCGGTGGTGGAGGAGCACGCACCTTCATGGAACACCGCTTCAATCTCGCCGAACTCTTCGCCAGACATAATCTGGATCAGAAAATCCTCTTTATCCATATAGTCGGCGATATGCAAGTCGACCAGATTGACAAACTTAGTGCCGTCTTTCAGGTTGTCCACCACCAGGATATCGGTGATGCCTTTGTCATTCAGGGCTTTAACGATATTGCTGCCGATAAAACCCGCGCCGCCAGTGACGATGATCATAACTGTACCTTTGCAAAATGAAGCGTTGAGACAATCTCAGACACGAATAACTTTATCATACCATCACATTGCTGCCCCTTCAGCCATTCCCCGGGAAAGGGGAGGGCTATGCGTGATTTATGCTGCAAAACGGATAAGCAGTGAAGCGTCATCTCGTATCAACGTATAGCTTTGGGTAATATGTGCCGAAATTTGCCCAGTCTGGAGAATTGCGATGCGTGGGGATTTTTATCAACAGTTAACGAACGATCTGCAAACCGCACGTGCGGAAGGGTTGTTCAAAGAGGAACGCATTATCACGTCAGCGCAGCAGGCTGATATCACCGTGGCGAATGGTAGCCACGTCATCAACTTCTGCGCCAACAACTACCTTGGCCTTGCCAACCACCCGGAGCTGATTGCCGCCGCGAAAGCCGGTATGGATAGCCACGGTTTCGGCATGGCCTCGGTGCGCTTTATCTGCGGTACGCAGGATAGCCACAAAGCGCTGGAGAAGAAGCTGGCCGATTTCCTCGGCATGGAAGACTCTATCCTTTACTCCTCCTGCTTCGATGCGAACGGCGGGCTGTTTGAAACGCTGCTCGGCGCGGAAGATGCCATTATTTCTGATGCCCTCAACCACGCGTCGATCATTGACGGCGTGCGTCTGTGTAAAGCGAAGCGTTACCGCTACGCGAACAATGACATGCAGGAACTGGAAGCGCGTCTGCAAGAAGCGCGCGAAGCGGGTGCCCGCCACGTGCTGATCGCCACCGATGGCGTCTTCTCAATGGATGGCGTGATCGCTAACCTGCAGGGCGTCTGCGACCTGGCGGATAAATATGATGCGCTGGTGATGGTTGATG
This sequence comes from Kosakonia sp. S42, assembly GCF_016624785.1. NCBI lineage: Bacteria > Pseudomonadati > Pseudomonadota > Gammaproteobacteria > Enterobacterales > Enterobacteriaceae > Kosakonia > Kosakonia sp. S42. The sequence continues at coordinate 151,591 of NZ_JACVTW010000007.1, forward strand.
ATTCCCACGCCGTCGGTTTTGTCGGTGCCAACGGCCGCGGAACTCACGAATACTGTGAGGTGATGGGCCGGGTCGACATCATTACCGGGACGCTTGGCAAAGCGCTCGGCGGCGCATCGGGCGGTTATACCGCTGCGCGTAAAGAGGTGGTGGAGTGGCTGCGTCAGCGTTCGCGCCCTTATCTCTTCTCCAACTCGCTGGCGCCAGCGATTGTCAGCGCCTCGATCAAAGTGCTGGAGATGCTGGAGTCCGGCGGCGAGTTGCGCGACCGTCTGTGGGCCAACGCCCGACTGTTCCGCGAACAGATGAGCGCTGCGGGCTTTACCCTGGCAGGTGCCGATCACGCCATTATTCCGGTAATGCTGGGCGATGCCGTGGTGGCGCAAAACTTTGCCCGCGAGCTGCAAAAAGAGGGCATTTACGTCACGGGCTTCTTCTTCCCGGTGGTGCCGAAAGGCCAGGCGCGTATTCGTACACAGATGTCGGCGGCCCATACGCCAGAACAAATTGAACGCGCGGTAGCAGCCTTTACCCGCATTGGTAAACAACTGGGTGTGATCTGAGGACGTGAAATGAAAGCGTTATCCAAACTGAAAGCGGAAGAGGGCATCTGGATGACCGATGTGCCGGAACCGGAAGTTGGGCACAACGATCTGCTGATTAAGATCCGCAAAACCGCGATTTGCGGCACCGACGTGCATATCTACAACTGGGATGAGTGGTCGCAAAAAACCATTCCGGTACCGATGGTGGTCGGTCATGAATACGTGGGTGAAGTGGTTGGCATCGGTCAGGAAGTGAAAGGCTTTAAGATCGGCGATCGCGTCTCGGGCGAAGGGCATATCACCTGCGGACACTGCCGTAACTGCCGCGCGGGCCGCACCCATTTATGCCGTAATACCGTCGGCGTAGGCGTCAATCGTCCCGGCTGTTTTGCGGAGTACCTGGTGATCCCGGCCTTCAACGCCTTCAAAATCCCGGACAATATCCCTGACGAGCTGGCGTCGATTTTCGACCCGTTCGGTAATGCAGTGCATACGGCGCTCTCCTTCGATCTGGTGGGCGAAGATGTGCTGGTCTCTGGCGCAGGCCCCATCGGCATTATGGCGGCCGCGGTCGCCAAACACGTGGGCGCGCGCCATGTGGTGATCACCGATGTGAACGAATATCGCCTTGAACTGGCACGCAAAATGGGCGTCACACGCGCGGTAAACGTCGCTAAAGAGAACCTCACCGAGGTGATGGCGGAGCTGGGGATGACAGAAGGGTTCGACGTAGGTCTGGAGATGTCCGGCGCGCCTGCGGCGTTCCGCACCATGCTCGATACCATGAACCACGGCGGACGCATTGCCATGCTCGGTATTCCGCCTTCGGAGATGTCGATCGACTGGAACAAAGTCATCTTCAAAGGGCTGTTTATCAAAGGGATTTATGGCCGTGAGATGTTCGAAACCTGGTACAAAATGGCCGCGCTGATCCAGTCCGGTCTCGACCTCTCACCGATCATTACCCACCGCTTCGGAATTGATGAGTTCCAGCAGGGATTTGACGCGATGCGTTCGGGTCAATCCGGCAAAGTCGTGCTGAGCTGGGATTAAAAGAGTAAGGGCCAGATAATGGCCCTTTTTTCTGCGACTAATCTCAAAACACATTTATTAAATGTAAACTTTTGTCAGTGTCATAAATTCTTCGCAATTACGCAATACTCTTATTACGCCCTTTAACTCCCCAGGCTACTCTGAATAATCTTAGTTCGCACCGGCGATGAAACTTAATCGCAACCGCTGTGTCTGAGAATTTACCTACTCAATCTGACCGACCTTAATTTTTTCTTAATTAAAACAATTTAAAAATAGTCACTGTAATGACAATGAATCAGGTAATTAATGATGAATAGCCCTGGTAAGCTTAGCGTTATTATCCCCCTCTACAATGCGGGCGATGACTTTGTACCTTGCATGGAATCCCTGTTAGCGCAAACCTGGACGGCGCTTGAAATCATCATTGTTAATGATGGTTCGACTGATAATTCTGCTGAAATAGCAGAGCGTTACGCAAAGAAGTATTCGCATATCCAGCTTATTCATCAGTGTAACGCCGGTGCCTCGGTGGCACGTAATCGTGGCTTAACGTATGCCACAGGTGAATACATCGCGTTCGTCGATGCCGATGATATTGTCTATCCGCAAATGTATGAAACGCTGATGAAAATGGCGCTGGAAGACGATCTGGATGTCGCGCAGTGTAACTCGGACTGGTGCGATCGGCAGAACGACAGCACCTGGCAATCCATTCCGCTGGATCGTATTCGTTCTACCGGCGTACTCAGCGGGCCTGACTGGTTAAGAGTGGCGCTGGCAAGCCGCCGCTGGACGCACGTGGTCTGGATGGGTGTTTATCGCCACGATGTCATTAAGCAAAATCGTATTGAATTTATTCCCGGGCTTCATCACCAGGATATTATCTGGAGCACCGAATTTATGTATAACGCCAAACGCGTGCGTTATACCGAACAATCGTTATATAAATATTTTCTCCATGGCTGTTCGGTCAGCCGTCTGAAGCGCCAGGGATTAAAGAACCTCGCCTATCAGCGTCATTACATGAAAATTACGCGCCTGCTGGAGAAATTGAATCGCGATTACGCTGACCGCATTACGATATATCCCGAATTCCATCAACAAATTACTTATGAAGCACTCCGCGTATGCCATGCCGTGCGAAAAGAGCCGGATGAAATAATTCGCAAGCGTATGATTGCCGAAATATATGCATCAGGAATGTTTAAACGTCTGGTCACTAATGTCCGTAGCCCTAAACTCGCTTATCAGGCGCTGCTGTGGTCACTTCGGCTATACAAATGGCGGGACAAGACGACGTCACACCATCGTCTTGCCCGTAAAGCGGTGAAAATCTACTAGAGCGCTGCTTACTTCCGGCCCCAGCCCTGCCACTGGTGCTGGAAGTACTGTACCAGCGTACTTTCGCTGATGCTCTCTCCCACCACGCTAAAGAAGCGGCTGGCATTCACCGGCTCTGGCTTCTGCTTCGCTTTACACACCTTCGCAACATGGAACGGATTACGTGGCGGCTGCGGCTGTGCATCAGGTTTGGCTGGCGTTGAGTTGTCGACCTGCGGTTCATGAAGCAGGTCGCTTGGTCGCACCAGCGTAATGTCAGAGGGTAAGTTTGCCAGCGCCTGCTGCAACACGCGTACGGTCGCCGGATGCGGGTGTCCAATGGCGATAGCCGAGCCGTTACGGCGCGCCAGCGCGACGGCACGGTCGAACTGACGGCGAATATCACCCTCATTCTGCGTATCGTCGAGGAACACTTTGCGCTTAATCACCTTCACCCCGGTGCCGGACGCTGCGCGCATCGACTGGCTATTACCGATGGTCATGCTGTCGAGGAAGTAGAGGTTATAGCGCTCCAGCGCCTGCATCACTTTCTGCATGCCGAACAGGCTGGAGGTCATGGCGCTGCCCATATGGTTATTCAACCCGACGGCATAGGGCACTTTATTCACGGCGTCACTGATGATGCGTTCAATCTCTGCGCTGCCCATCTCCGGGCGCAGGGTATCTTTTTCCAGCGGCTGTTTGCTGAGCGGTGCCATCGGCAGATGGATCAGCACTTCGTGGCCACTATTATGCGCTTTGGTCGCCATGTCGCGGGCGTGGGTGGCATTGGGCAGCACCGCGACGGAGACCGCCTGCGGCATGGCCAGCACCTGGTTTTCTGTCTGGGGACGGTAGCCAAAATCGTCGATAACGATGGCCAGTTTGCCGGCAAACACCGGCGAAGAGAGCGCCAGCACGCTGGCAAGAGTAATCACGATGCGGCGAAGTTGAAGCAAACCTATCTTCCCAACCACGGCTGTGGATTGACCGCCTGGCCCTGACGGCGAATTTCAAAATAGAGTGAAGGCCGGCCCTGACCACCACTGCTCCCGACGAGAGCTATCGGCTGGCCTGCGCGCACCTGCGCACCGACGCTGACGAGGGCGCTTTGGTTATAACCATAAAGGCTCATATCGCCTTTGCCGTGCTCTACGACAACCACCAGGCCATAGCCCTGTAGCCAGTCGGCGAGGATCACGCGCCCGTCGGCGATGGCTTTGACTTCGCTGCCTTCAGACGCACCGATAACAATCCCTTTCCACCGTAGCTCACCCTGCAACTGTTCGCCATAACGATGAAGTAACGGGCCGCGAACCGGCCAGATCGCGCGGCCTGCCGGCGAGCCTAAGCCGCCGGTGCGGGACATCAGTGAGCGTTCGCTCTCGGTTGGCTTATAGGTGGTGCCTTTGCGGCTGGCCTCGCTCTGCCGCTCACGCACCGCCTGCGCTTCACGGGCTTCGCGCTCGGCGCGGGCTTTTGCTGCTGCTTCCGCGCGGGCAAGGCGATCGCGCAGACGTGATTCGTTAGCGCGCATCTCGCTAAGCTGCTGCTGACCTTCCTGAATCGAGGATTCAAGCCCGGCAAGGGTCTTTTTACGTTCGTTTCGCGCCTGCTCCAGCTTCGCCTGCTGCGCTTTCTGCTCATAGAGCAGGGTCTGCTGCTGGCTCTGCTTCTCTTCCAGCTCGGCTTTCTGCGAGGTGACCTCTTCACGCGTCTGTTTGAGCTGCGCGATGGTCTCCTGGCGCGCCTGGTTGAGATAACCGAAGTAAGCCTGCAAACGCTGACCGCGCTGGCTCTCTTCACCGCTCAACAGGAGCTGGATACCGCTGTGCTCGCCCTGGCGAAACGCGGCATCGAGCTGCGCGGCAAGATTGCGCTCCTGCGACGCGCGCTGACGCTCCAGTTTGGCGATGGAGGCGTTCATCTCATCAATCTGTTTATTGAGTTCTGCCAGTGTGTTTTCGGTTTCGTGCAGCTGGCGGGCGGCAGCGGAGATGGCCTCCTCCTGCGCTTTCAGCTGTGCGAGCAGGCCTGCGCGCTGCTGCTGCTGTTGGCGAACCGCGCGCTCTTTGGCGGCGATATCGGCCTGGATGGATTTGAGCTGATCGCGGTCATCCGCGTGGGCGGGAACGGCGCACAGCAAAGCGCCAGCGCTGAGTGCGCTGGCGCAGAGCAGAGGTCGGAGCCCGACCCATGTAATTGAAAAAATCGCCTTTCCCCTCATGGGGAGCGATTATTCCACGATGAACAGCGGCTTACCAGTCATCTCTTGCGGGATTTCCTCACCCATCAGCGACAGCATGGTCGGCGCGATGTCGGAAAGTTTGCCACCGGAGAGCGCTTTCACTGTTTTCTCACCCACATAAATCAGCGGAACCGGCAGATTGGTGTGTGCCGTATGTGCCTGGCCAGTTGAGGGATCGCGCATCTGCTCGGCGTTGCCGTGGTCGGCGGTGATCAGCAACTGCCCGCCCACCGATTCAACGGCGCGGGTGACCTGCGCAATGCAGTTATCCAGCGCTTCCACGGCGGCGACCGCCGCATCAAACACCCCGGTATGGCCAACCATATCGCCATTCGGGTAGTTACAGATGATGGTGTCATATTTGCCGCTGGTAATGGCGGCGACCAGTTTTTCCGTCAGTTCAGCGGAGCTCATCTCCGGTTGCAGATCGTAAGTAGCAACTTTGGGTGAGTTGATTAGGATGCGGTCTTCGCCCGGGAACGGCTCTTCAACGCCACCGTTAAAGAAGAAAGTGACATGGGCATACTTCTCCGTTTCGGAGATGCGCAGCTGGGTGCGGTTTTTCTTCGCCATCCACTCGCCGAGGGTGTTAGCAAGCGAGGTCGGCGGGTAGGCCACGGCAGTTTTGATGTCGGCGGCGTATTCGGTCAGCATCACAAAATCGAGCTTGACCACTTTCTTACGCGGGAAGCCGTCAAAATCGCTGTTAACAAAGGCACGAGTGATTTCACGGGCGCGGTCGGCGCGGAAGTTCATGAAAATCAGCGCGTCGCCATCTTCCATCGCCGCATCGGGCTGGCCGGCGGCGCGAATAACCGTCGCTTTCACAAACTCGTCGTTTTCGTCGCGGGCGTAAGCGGCTTGCAGACCGGCAACGGCGCTGTCGAAGGTGAATGCGCCTTTGGCCTGGGTCATCAGGTCGTAAGCCTGTTCGACGCGATCCCAGCGGTTGTCACGATCCATGGCGAAGTAACGACCAATAATGGACGCCACGCGGCCTTTACCAAGGGCGGCGAATTTCTCTTCAAATTTTTTCAGCGAGGATTCCGCGCTGCGCGGCGGCGTATCGCGGCCATCGAGGAAGGCGTGCAGGTAGATTTTTTCTGCACCCCGTTCGGCGGCCAGTTCGACCATCGCCATAATGTGATCTTCATGGCTGTGCACGCCGCCTGCGGAGAGCAGGCCCATAATGTGCACCGCTTTGTCGGCGCTGACTGCCTTATCCACCGCGCCGCGCAGCACCGGGTTAGTAAAGAAGGTGCGCTCTTTAATTTCAACGTCCAGGCGGGTTAAGTCCTGGTAGACAATACGCCCGGCACCGAGGTTGACGTGGCCCACCTCGGAGTTGCCCATTTGGCGATCCGGCAGACCCACTTCCAGCCCGGAGGCGTCGATCAGGGTGTGCGGACGATTAGCCCACAGGCTATCCATCACCGGGGTTTTAGCGTTGAAAATGGCGTTATCTTGCTGATCTTCGCGATAGCCGTAGCCATCGAGAATCACCAGTACCATAGGTTTTTTTGAAACCGACATTGCGACAACCTCATGCTCTGAAGATAAAAATTTGCGTAATTTTACTACAGCTGAATCGATCAAATAGCCGCAGAAGATCAAAGAAAGGGGTCACCTGAGGGGGTGTTTTACATCGCTTTGTTTATTTTTTTCGTAACACGCCGCAGAAAATGCAATCCATCGCGCTCGCTGGCTGTATTTGCCTAACTGCGCAGGTATACTCCTTGCTGGTTTTTAATCACTTAGTCGGGAGCTGTTACCCCAGATGCAAGAAATTATGCAATTTATTGGACGCAACCCGATACTCTGTATCGGCTGGCTTGCGTTGTTCGCCGCGGTGTTATACACGACCTTCAAAGGCGTCGCGTCGAAAGTGAAAGTGATTTCCCGTGGCGAAGCCACGCGCCTCATCAACAAAGAAGATGCGGTGGTTGTGGACTTACGTCAGCGCGATGATTTCCGTAAAGGTCATATCGCCGGCGCGGTGAATTTGCTGCCAGGCGAGATCAAAGCCAATAATGTAGGTGAGCTTGAAAAACGTAAAAGCACGCCGATTATTGTTGTAGACGGTACCGGCCTGCAGGCGCAGACCCCGGCAAACGAGCTGGTAAAAGCCGGTTTCGAGAAAGTCTTTGTGCTCAAAGACGGTGTATCCGGCTGGGTCGGCGAAAATCTGCCGTTAGTACGCGGTAAATAATTTATCCGGTGAGCTTCGGCTCACGGGTAAAACCAGGAGAAGAGATATGGCCAATATTGAGATCTACACTAAAGCAACCTGCCCGTTTTGCCACCGCGCAAAAGCGCTGCTGAACAGCAAAGGCGTTGATTTTGCCGAGCTGCCGATTGACGGCGACATGGTAAAACGTGAAGAGATGATTCAACGTAGTGGCCGTACCACGGTTCCGCAGATCTTTATTGATGCACAGCATATCGGCGGCTGCGACGATTTATTTGCGCTGGATGCGCGTGGCGGATTGGATCCGCTGTTAGGTTAATGCTTTCTAAGCACTACAACACTTAAGGGTTACTTATTCATGTCTGAGCTAAACAACACCGAAATGACTTTCCAGATTCAGCGTATCTACACGAAAGATATCTCTTTCGAAGCGCCGAATGCGCCGCACATCTTTCAGAAAGAGTGGCAGCCGGAAGTCAAACTGGACCTCGACACCGCGTCAACGCAGCTGGCGGACGGCGTGTATGAAGTGGTTCTGCGCGTAACCGTAACCGCCTCACTGGGCGAAGAGACCGGCTTCCTGTGCGAAGTACAGCAGGGCGGCATCTTCTCTATCGACGGTATCGAAGGCACCCAGATGGCGCACTGCCTGGGCGCATACTGCCCGAACATCCTGTTCCCGTATGCCCGTGAATGCATCACCAGCCTGGTTTCCCGCGGTACATTCCCACAGCTGAACCTTGCACCAGTCAACTTTGATGCGCTGTTCATGAACTACCTGCAACAGCAGACTGGCGAAGGTGCCGAACAACATCAGGATGCCTGATGAACGCACTTAATGCTGCAATGACTGTGATCGGTGCCGGCTCTTACGGCACCGCTCTTGCCATCACGCTGGCAAGAAATGGCCACCAGGTTGTGCTGTGGGGCCATGACCCGAAACATATCGCGACGCTGCAACGCGACCGTTGCAACGTGGCGTTCCTGCCCGATGTACCTTTCCCCGACACCCTTGAGCTTGAGAGCGACCTTGCCCGCGCGCTGGCCGCCAGCCGCGACATTCTGGTCGTTGTGCCAAGCCACGTCTTTGGCGAGGTGCTGGCGCAGATCAAACCGCTGATGCGCAGCGATGCGCGCATTGTCTGGGCGACAAAAGGGCTGGAGGCGGAAACCGGGCGTCTGTTACAGGACGTGGCGCGTGAAGTTTTAGGCTCCTCTATTCCGCTGGCGGTGATCTCCGGCCCGACGTTCGCCAAAGAGCTGGCGGCGGGAATGCCGACGGCAATCTCTTTAGCCTCCACCGACCCGCAGTTTGCCGACGATCTTCAGCAACTGCTGCACTGCGGCAAGAGCCTTCGCGTCTACAGCAACCCGGACTTCATTGGCGTGCAGCTTGGCGGCGCAGTGAAGAACGTGATTGCGATTGGCGCAGGCATGTCTGATGGCATCGGCTTTGGCGCGAATGCGCGCACGGCGCTCATCACGCGCGGTCTGACGGAGATGTCGCGGCTTGGCGCGGCGCTGGGTGCCGATCCTGCTACCTTTATGGGCATGGCGGGGCTGGGCGATCTGGTGCTGACCTGCACCGACAATCAGTCACGTAACCGCCGTTTTGGCATGATGCTCGGTCAGGGCATGGATGTCGAAGGCGCGCAGGAGAAGATCGGCCAGGTGGTTGAGGGCTATCGCAATACCAAAGAAGTGCGTGCACTGGCGCACCGGTTCGGCGTCGAAATGCCAATAACCGAGGAAATTTATCAGGTATTGTATTGCGGAAAAAATGCGCGCGAGGCAGCATTAACGCTGTTGGGCCGCGCCCGCAAGGATGAGCAATAAGCGGCTAATCGCAGGGATTCTCATCACTATCACGTCAAGGCTGGCTGAGTCCGGCCTTGCTTTTATTTCGTCTGGAGTAAGCAATGCCGTGTGAAGAACTGGATCTGGTCTGGAAAAATATCAAAGCCGAAGCCCGCGCGCTGGCGGACTGTGAACCGATGCTGGCCAGTTTTTATCACGCAACCCTACTCAAGCATGAAAACCTCGGCAGTGCCCTGAGCTATATGCTGGCGAACAAGCTGGCGTCGCCTATCATGCCCGCCATCGCCATCCGCGAAGTGGTGGAAGAGGCCTACGCCGCAGACCCGGAGATGATCGCTTCTGCCGCCTGTGATATTCAGGCCGTGCGCACCCGCGACCCGGCGGTGGATAAATACTCAACGCCGCTGCTCTATCTGAAAGGGTTCCACGCCCTGCAGGCGCACCGTATTGGTCACTGGCTGTGGACGCAGGGCCGTCAGGCGCTGGCGATTTTCCTGCAAAACCAGGTCTCAGTGAGCTTCCAGGTTGATATTCACCCGGCAGCGACCATCGGTCGCGGCATCATGCTCGACCACGCCACTGGAATTGTGGTGGGGGAAACGGCGGTTATCGAAGATGACGTGTCGATTCTGCAGTCGGTTACCCTCGGCGGGACCGGCAAAACCAGCGGCGATCGCCATCCGAAGATCCGTGAAGGGGTGATGATTGGCGCAGGGGCGAAGATCCTCGGCAATATCGAAGTGGGGCGCGGCGCGAAAATCGGTGCCGGCTCCGTGGTGTTGCAGCCCGTACCGCCGCATACCACCGCCGCAGGCGTTCCGGCGCGCATTGTCGGCAAGCCAGAGAGCGATAAGCCGGCGATGGATATGGATCAGCATTTTAATGGAGCCAATCACGGGTTTGAGTACGGCGACGGTATCTAATTTCTGGCTATTTTACTCGCCAGCCTGAACCCGGGCAGTGCTCAAAATCCTCACGTACTACGTGTACGCTCCGGTTTTTCCGCGCTGTCCGTCTCCAGCCTGCCTTCGCCAATAACGCCAGAAGTGCGGTAGGTTGATGCGCGCTACCCGCTACCCGTAGGCCGGATAAGGCGTAGCCGCCATCCGGCAATTCCAACCAACTACCTCATCAGCTGCGCAACACCGCGCCGGGATATCCGAGCTGGCTCCAGGCTTCATACACCACTACCGATACCGCATTGGAAAGGTTCATGCTGCGGCTGTCCGGCATCATCGGAATACGGATCTTCTGCTCCGGCGGCAGCGCATCAAGAATGGTGGCGGGCAGGCCGCGGGTTTCCGGGCCGAACATTAAATAATCCCCATCGGCAAACGACACGGCGCTGTGCGCGGGCGTCCCTTTGGTGGTCAGCGCAAACAGGCGCTGAGGCTGAGCGGCGGCCATAAAGGCGTCGTAATCAGCGTGGCGCTGCACGGCGGTGAATTCGTGGTAATCCAGCCCTGCACGGCGCAGGCGCTTATCGTCCCAGGTAAAACCCATCGGCTCGATGATATGCAGACGAAAGCCGGTGTTAGCGCACAGGCGGATAATATTCCCGGTATTGGGCGGGATTTCAGGTTCAAATAAGACAATGTTCAGCATGCAGCCCCCTTAATAGCGGGGGCAGGATAGCACTCTCCCCAGGGCGGGGAGAGCATTTTTTACTACGCCGCATCGCCGTGCGACAGCGGTGCCAGCGCGGCGGGGATCTCGCTCTGCGCCTGCACCAGTGACTCTTTACTGATTTCGCGAATCGATTTCGCGCCGGTCAGCGTCATCGCCACGCGCATCTCTTTTTCAATCAGATCCAGCAGGTTAGCCACACCCTGTCGGCCATGTGTCGCCAGCGCATAGAGATAGGCGCGGCCAAGCAGCACGGTGTCGGCGCCGAGCGCAATCATCCGCACCACATCAAGGCCGTTACGAATCCCGCTATCCGCAAGAATGGCAATATCACCCTTCACCGCATCGGCAATCGCTGGCAGCGCGCGCGCCGAAGAGAGCACGCCATCCAGCTGGCGACCGCCGTGGTTAGAGACGACGATCCCATCTGCGCCAAAACGCACCGCGTCGCGGGCATCTTCCGGGTCGAGGATCCCTTTGATCACCATCGGGCCATCCCAGAATTCGCGGATCCACTCCAGGTCCTTCCACGAGATAGAGGGATCGAAGTTGTTCGCCAGCCAGCCAATATAATCCTCCAGCCCGGTTGGCTTCCCGAGGTACGCAGAGATATTGCCCAGGTCGTGAGGACGGCCATTGACGCCCACATCCCATGCCCATTGCGGATGCATCACCGACTGCCAGTAGCGGCGCAGCGCGGCGTTTGGCCCGCTCATCCCGGAGTGCGCATCGCGATAACGCGCGCCGGGCGTTGGCATATCGACGGTAAAGACCAGCGTGGAACAGCCCGCTGCCTTTGCCCGCTCCAGCGCGTTGCGCATAAAGCCGCGATCGCGCAGCACGTAAAGCTGGAACCACATCGGGCGCTTAATGGTTGGTGCCACCTCTTCAATCGGGCAGACGGAGACGGTCGACAGGGTGAAGGGGATGCCTTTGGCATCTGCTGCGCCTGCGGCCTGCACTTCGCCGCGCCGGGCATACATCCCGCACAGCCCGACCGGTGCCAGCGCCACCGGCATTGAGAGCTGCTCCTTGAACAGCGTGGTCTCAAGACTCAGGTCGGACATATTCTTCAGCACCCGCTGGCGGAGCGCGACCTGCGATAAATCCTCGACGTTGCGGCGCAGGGTATATTCGGCGTAGGCGCCACCGTCGATATAGTGAAACAGGAACGGCGGCAGAACGCGTTTTGCCGCGGCGCGATAGTCGCTGGCTGCGGAAATAATCATGCTTTTTTCTCCCTTAAATGAATCAGTTGCTCGTCGGGCAGGCGGGTAATGCGCGCCTGGCGGGCCCGGTCTTCGTCAAACTGGCGAATCGTGGTGTGGACGAATGCGAGGTGCGCCATCATCGCCTGACGCGCACCCTCCGCATCGCCCGCAAGAATGGCATTCATTACCGTGCGGTGTTGCTCCGTAAGCCGGGCGAAAACCGGCGGAACAAGGTACATGCGCTGGCGGCTCTGCTTGACCGAGGATTGCAGCAGGTCGAAGAAACCGCGCATGGTTTGCAGCAGCACCACATTGTGTGAGGCTTCGGCGATGGCCAGATGGAAACGCACATCCGCCTGCGAGGCGAGATCCGGGTCATCAGATTGCGAGGCCTCAAAGCAGAGCACGATTTTCTCTTTATCGGCGTCGGTCGCGCGCATCGCCGCATGCCAGGCGGTGCTGGCCTCGATGGCGTGGCGGGCTTCGAGAATATCAAAGCTGTAATCGGGGTCGTCATTGAGCAGCGTTTTCAGCGGCTGGACGATGTTCTGCTCCGACCAGGCCTCATGCTGCCAGCGCACAAAGGTTCCACCCCCGCGGCGGCTTAACAGCACGCCTTCGCTGACCAGCATTGCCAGCGCTTCGCGTAAGGAGTTGCGCGACACGCCAAGCTGCACGGCAAGCTGGCGCTCGGCGGGCAACTTCATGCCCGCTTCCAGCTGTTGTTCTGCAATTAACGCCCGTACGCGGTCAGCGACCTCGTCAGCCAGGCGTCTGGGTAATACGTTCATGGGATCATCCAGGTCAGCACATAAGCCTGCAAGGTGGTGATCACGCCGACCATACAGGTGAATATCAGGCTGTGTTTGACGGTAAAGCGGAAGAGATCGGACTCTTTGCCCACCAGCCCCACCGCCGCACAGGCGATAGCGATGGATTGCGGTGAGATCATCTTGCCGGTCACGCCGCCGGTGGTGTTAGCCGCTACCATCAGCACATCCGAGACGCCAATCTGCTGCGCAGCCGTGGCTTGCAGCGCGGCAAACAGCGCGTTTGATGAGGTGTCAGAGCCGGTTAAAAAGACCCCCAGCCAACCGAGGAACGGCGAGAAAAAGGTAAATGCGCTGCCGGTGTGCGCCAGCGCTAATGCCAGCGTCGACGACAGGCCCGAGTAGTTGGAGATAAAGGCGAAGGCCAGCACCATACCGATAGAGTAGATGGGCAGCGCCAGCTCTTTCAGCGTACCGGCAAAGGTGGTGATGGCATCCTTCGGTTTCATCTTCAGCCACACAATCGAGAGGATTGCCGCAAAGAGAATGGCGGTGCCGGTGGCAGAGAACCAATCGAACTTATAGACCGCCGCATACGGCGTGGCGGCGTTCACCACCGGCGGCATGCGCGCCACCAGCTTATCAAGGTGCGGCACGGAGATATTAAACACCCAGTCGTAAAGCGCGCCACCCGGCGCAAAGAGCGCTTTAAAGGGCGGAACACTCCACAGCGTCACGGTTGCGGTCAGGAACAGGAACGGCGACCAGGCTCGCAGGATCTGCCCGGCGCTGTATTTCGTGCGGGAGAGATCGAGATCGACCTGCGACGCGCCCATATCACCAAAGCGGAAAATGCGCACTGGCTTCCAGCGCTTGAGGAACAGCGTCAGGCAGACCAGCGACACCAGCGAGGAGATGATATCCGGCAGCTCCGGGCCGATAAAGTTAGAGCTGAGATACTGCGCAATGGCAAACGACCCCCCGGCAACCACTACCGCAGGCCAGGTCTCTTTCACCCCGCGCCAGCCATCCATAATCGCCATGATCCAGAAGAGCACAATAATGGTCAGGAAGGGGAGCTGGCGGCCCACCATCTGGCCGATTTCGAAGCTGTCCAGCCCGGTCACCTGGCCGGCAACCAGAATCGGAATCCCCATCGCACCGAAGGCCACCGGCGCGGTATTCACAATCAGGCACAGCCCGGCGGCATAGAGCGGGTTAAAGCCCAGCCCCACCAGCAGGGCGGCGGTGATCGCCACCGGCGCACCAAAGCCGGCGGCCCCTTCCAGAAACGCGCCAAACGAGAAGCCGACAATCAGCATCTGCAAACGCTGGTCTGGCGTAATGGAGAGAATCGACGAGCGAATAATGTCGAACTGGCCGGTTTTGACGGAGATCTTATAGACAAAGACGGCGGCGATAATGATCCACGCAATGGGCCACAGGCCATAGAAAAAGCCGTACACCACCGACGCCAGCGCGCGATCCACCGGCATTTTGTAGAACAGCAGCGCAACGGCAAGGGCGATGGCGACGGTCCAGCTTGCGGCAACGTAGCCTTTCAGCTTCAGTTTTATCAGCGCGAAAAAGAAGAACAGGATCGGAAGCGATGCGATGAGGCTGGAAAGCCAGAGATTACCAGCCGGGTCATAGTTCTGTTGCCAGAGCGTCATGCAGGTCTCCTGAGAACCACGGCAAAACCGCGAGCGATAAGTCTCTGCTTAGCTCTGTCTCACAGGTTTTGTAAAAGTGGTCCTGCCAATGGGGTTGTGTAGGATTTGTGATAACGAATGGTTATCCAAATGTTGCGGCGTGGCAATCAGGCTGTGAAGGCATTTAGTGGAACTGTGAAGCGCGGAGAAAAAGCGGGTGGAATTGGTAGGGCCAATTAAGGCCGCCCGCGCGCTCAAGGGAGGCGGGGCGGAGAGAAGCTATCAGAACTCGGTGTTGGCGAAACCGGTCATCGCGTCGAGGCCCATTTCACGGCCCAGCGCCGTCATCGGGTGAACCACGACAATCCCGCGCACGCTTTTTTTCAACTTGCCGAGATCGGCCTGCTCTTTCTTGGTAATCGGGCGGCTGTAGCGCATTTGCGTCAGCTTCTGCGCCTCTTTACTCAGCTTCTGGCTGTACTGGTCGCGCAGACGGGCGATTTCGGTTTCCAGCGTGGTCTTCTCTTTTTCCAGTTCGGCGTACTTCTCAGCCGCATCAACCAGAGAGAGCTCCGCCTGCTGGTGGCGGATCGCGTCGAGACGGTCGCTCAGACGTTTAATTTCGTTTTTTTCGACTTCTTTCATGATAGGCATTTTCTTCAGGAACAAAGTGCAAGGATACAACACTTCAGGAGGGGATTACTTCTGGAATGCTTTTTTTAAGCTGATCCGTGAGATCAGCTCGGTCAGCGAAAGCACCATGGTGGAGCGCACCACCTGCTGATAACGCTGTTTTTGCATGGCGAAAAAATCTGCATCGCTGGTATCGAACACAGGCTGAGGCGGCAGGGCGGCGACGCAGTGCAGCTCGCCAAACGGCCCGAGGATCTCATCATCGGTGAAGGCGTACTCGGTGCCATCATGGTTCAGCTCTTCGCGCAGCGCCATCAGCAGCTCGGCATCTTCATACTCGGCCCGCGAGATAACCCCGAGGCCGTAAATCAGCTTTAAACGCACAGACAAATTGCCCAGCGGACCGTCGCCGTCCAGCAGCGGCTCGACGGCATATTTCACCGCGTAGTCATCTTTGCGAAACACCTGCAGCACGAGGATATTGATCGCTTCGTTGAGCAACTCAACGGCGGCAATCAAAAAACTGCGCACGGTTTTTCCCGCATTCAGACGCTCGAGTACACGGTTTTCGAAAGCCTGGGTGTGTTCCATTATTGCCTGCATATCTGACAACTTCGTTAGCTGGCGCGGGATCTCCCGCGCCAATATCGGCATCATGCCTGGGATTGATAAGCGTTGACGGCTTCCTGTACCACCGGGCTGTCGGCGTCGAGACCGGAAACCTGTGCCAGTGCCGCCTGCGGGCCTTTCTCAGCAATAAGCTGAGCCAGCTCCTGCGCCTGCGGATCCTCTTCGCTGCGATAGTGCATTGCGGCGGCGATCCCTTGCACCAGGTTGGCGTGCGGCAGGTTGTACTCCAGCGTGCCGAGCAGCGGTTTAATCAGACGGTCACCCGCGCTCAGTTTACGCAGCGGTTGACGCCCTACGCGTTCAACATCGTCTTTCAGATAGGGGTTCTCAAAACGACCCAGGATTTTCTGAATATAGGCTGCGTGTTTGTCAGCATCGAAGCCATAACGCTTGATCAGCACCGCGCCGCTCTCTTCCATCGCGCCTTTCACTACGGCACGAATTTTCTCATCAAGGATCGCGTCGCGAATGGTTTGATGGCCGGTCTGTTTTCCAAGGTAGGCGGTTATAGCATGCCCGGTATTCAGCGTGAAGAGCTTACGCTCAACAAAGGCCATCAAATTGTCGGTCAGCTCCATTCCCGGAATAGTCGGCAGCGCGCCCTTAAACTGGGTTTTATCGACAATCCACTCGCTGAAGGTCTCAACCGTCACTTCCAGCGGATCGTTGTTGGCAGAGGCGGAAGGCGGGACAATGCGGTCGACGGCAGAGTCGACGAAGCCGACATGCGCCTCAACCCAGGCTTTATCCTCCTCCGCCAGCTGGGCGAAAACGTGCCCTTTCAACTGGCTGGTGCCGCGCACCATATTTTCACAGGCGATAATGTTCAGCGGCGTATCGATGCCCTGCGCCTTACGTTTTACCAGCCCTTTGGCAACCGCCGGGGCGATACGCTCCAGCACGACCGGGCCAACAGCGGTAGTAACTAAATCCACCTGCGCAATCAGATCGACAACTTCATCGCCGATGCTGCTCACCGCATTGACGCCAGAGACGGTATCCACCTGCTCTTGTTCACCGACTACGTGAACCTGATAGCTATGACGGGCGTTGAGGGCGTCCAGAACCACCTGATTAACATCGGCGAACGTCAGTTCAATCCCCGCGTCGGCCAACAGCTTGCCGATAAAGCCACGTCCGATATTACCTGCGCCAAAATGTAATGCTTTCATAGAATGACCCTTTATCAATGTTTTTACCCGA
This sequence comes from Kosakonia sp. S42, assembly GCF_016624785.1. Taxonomy (NCBI): domain Bacteria; kingdom Pseudomonadati; phylum Pseudomonadota; class Gammaproteobacteria; order Enterobacterales; family Enterobacteriaceae; genus Kosakonia; species Kosakonia sp. S42. Next base: position 168,470 of record NZ_JACVTW010000007.1, read on the forward strand.
GAGGGCTGGGGTGAGGAATGTCAGCGGGTTCTCCTCACCCAAGCCCTCTCCCCCGAAGAGGAGAGAACGTGGAGCGGATTACTGGTTCAGTAATGCCAGCACTTCCTCAACGCTTGTGGTGTGCGAGAGACGTTCGACAATCGTCTCATCATCCAGCGCGTTAGTCAGGCTGGTAATGACCTGAATGTGTTCGTTATTGCGCGCGGCAATACCGATCACCAGATGCGCAATCTCATCCTCTTCTTCACCGAAGCGCACGCCCTGCGGATACTGGCAGAAGACCACGCCGGTTTTCAGGACGCGATCTTTCGCTTCCACCGTGCCGTGCGGAACCGCAATAGACTGGCCCAGATAGGTTGGCGTCAGTTTTTCACGTTCCAGCATCGCGTCAATATATTCTGGCTGTACATAGCCGCCTTTAACCAGTTGCTCACCGGCAAAGCGGATCGCCTCTTCTTTCTGCGTGGCGCTACAGCCGAGGAAGATATTCTCCGCGCCCAGCTTAAACAGATGGGTGTTGGAAGTATCAAAGCTGTCCTGCAGGCTGCTGTTAACCTTCGCTTCGTTAGTCGTGTGGCGTTGGGCAGCCACCAGACGCTCGGTCAGGCCGGTGTAAAGGCCGCTGTCGAGGAAGTTGGTCAGCGAGATATGCTGCGCTTGCGGTGCCTGGCGCATGGCGCGCTCGGTCAGGTCGCGGTGCGTAATCACCAGATCAACATCGGACGGCAGGCTGTTAATCGCACTGTTGGTAACAGAGATGTTGGTCAGACCCGCATCCTGCACTTTCTTACGCAGCACACCTGCGCCCATGGCGCTGGAGCCCATCCCGGCATCACATGCGACGATGATTTTGCGCACGTGGCTCAGATCGTTAGTGACATCTTTTGTGCCCTGCGCAGCTGCAGCGCCTTTGGATTCGGCTTTCATATCGTGCATACGGCGGGTTGCCGCTTCGATATCGTCCTCGTCCTCTTTCACTTTGCTGGTTTTCAGCAGGATTGCCGCGATAACGAAGGAGACAATCATGGCTGCGAAAATCGCCGCGAGGTTAGCGAAGTAAGCGCCTTTTGGCGTCATCGCCAGTACCGCGAGGATAGAGCCCGGAGAAGCCGGAGAGACCAGGCCGCCGTTCAGCACGCTCAGGGTAAAGACGCCGGTCATACCGCCGAGGATCACCGCAATCAGCAGACGCGGGTTCATCAGCACGTACGGGAAGTAAATCTCATGGATCCCGCCGAGGAAGTGGATAATCGCCGCGCCGCCCGCAGACTGCTTCGCGCTACCGCGACCGAAGAACATATACGCCAGCAGGATACCCATACCCGGGCCCGGGTTCGCTTCAATCAGGAAGAAAATGGACTTGCCGATCTCATGGGACTGCTGAATACCCAGCGGCGAGAAGATACCGTGGTTGATGGCGTTGTTAAGGAAGAGGATTTTCGCCGGCTCAACGAAGATAGAGGCCAGCGGCAGCATGTCGTGAACCACCATAAAGTTCACGCCTGCGGCGAGCGCTTTCGAGAGCACTTCCACCGCCGGGCCAATCGCCAGGAACGCCAGAATGGCGAGGATCATCCCGATGATGCCAGCGGAGAAGTTGTTCACCAGCATTTCGAAACCGGACTTGATCTTACCGTCGACGGCCGCGTCAAATTTCTTGATGCAGTAGCCGCCCAGCGGGCCTGCAATCATCGCGCCGAGGAACATCGGCATATCCGCGCCCACGATCACGCCCATGGTGGTGATAGCACCGACCACGCCGCCGCGATCGCCGCCTACCAGACGACCACCGGTAAAGCCGATCAGCAGTGGCAGCAGATAGGTAATCATCGGGCCGACGAGTTTCGCCAGCGTCTCGTTAGGTAACCATCCTGTCGGAATAAACAGGGCGGTGATAATCCCCCACGCGATAAAGGCGCCGATATTCGGCATCACCATATTGCTCAGGAAACGACCAAAGCTTTGCACCTTGATCTTGATATCGGATGACATAAAACACCCCTTCTTATGTTTGCTAGCGCACAGGCCGGAAGCCCGAGGTTTATTGTTAATGTGGCGGCAGAGGTAGCCGGACCTGAATTGTCTGTGATGCGGAATCTGGCACCGAATCGTTAGCCTGTCCAGATGACACACTTTTATGTGATCTTGATCACGCTGGTGTTGGGGGTTATCCACCATTCATAGTGACTTACGTCACAAAAAATGAGTGTAAAAAAAGAACAGTGCGCAGAATTTACCCGGCATTGGCGAATAAATGTGATTCAAATCACATTTATTTGTCGGAAGTTTGTTAGTTATTTGTGACGTAAATCACAAGATATTTTCCTCGGAAAATTCCGAACGTGATCGACCGCAAAGTGCGCCTTTTCGAAAGACCAACGATGTAACTCCCTTTCACCCATCAGCCGGTATTTATGCTGGGGTAAGAAATTGACAGCGTGATGAACGCAACGCGCGCTTTCTACGCTTTAAGAGAAGCTCTTTTTTTCTGAATGAGATTCCTGGTTTTAGCCCCTTGCCGTTCCAGCCTGGGTGAAAAGGACTATTTTGTTATCTAAGGCAATGTAAGGAGGTTCGCTGTACAACCCCGGCACGTGACGTACACTCTTTTTTATCCCTGCGGCAAATTTCAAAAGGACACGGCAATGAAACTGATCGGCAGCTATACCAGCCCGTTTGTACGCAAAATCTCCGTCATACTGCTGGAAAAAGGCATCACCTTCGAATTTATCAACGAGCAGCCCTACAACGCCGACAGCGGCGTCGGTCACTACAATCCGCTCGGCAAAGTGCCGGCGCTGGTCACCGATGAGGGAGAGGTGTGGTACGACTCGCCGATCATTGCGCAATACATTGACCTGCTGGGCGCCGAGCCGCCGATGCTGCCGGACGATGCTAAAGCGGCGCTGAAAATCCGCCAGCTGGAAGCGCTGGCCGACGGCATTATGGACGCTGCGCTGGTCTCGGTGCGTGAATTAGCCCGCCCGGTAGAGCAGCAGTCGCAGGCGGAACTGCTGCGCCAGCGGGAAAAAGTCTCACGCGGGCTGGATGCGCTGGAAAAGTGCCTGCAAGAGGGCGAACTCGATGTCGACACGCTCAACCTGGCCACCATCGCCATTGCCTGTGCCATCAGCTACCTCAACTTCCGCCGCGTCTCGCCGGGCTGGAACGTCGATCGCCCGCTGCTGGTGAAGCTGGTGGAAAATCTCTTCCAGCGTGAAAGCTTTGCCCGCACGGAACCGCCCAAGGCGTGATCCGTGTTATGCCCGCCTGAGAAAATCGCTGTACAATCCCTCTCACGTCAACACCCCTGACGGGAGGGGTAACTCCACAGCCGGGCCTTTTCATGACAACTCTTTACAGCCAGATTCCCTCGACCGATCGCCTGTTACGTGATGAGGCGTTCGCGTCGCTGTTAACCACGTATGGCCATAGCCGCGTTACGCAAACCCTGCGTCAGTTGCAGGATGAGGCGCGCGCAGCGATCCGCGACGCCCAGCGCTTGCCTGCATGGTGTGAAAACTGGGCGCAGGCCGCCTTACAGCGCCTGGAGCAGGAGAACAGCCACGCGCTGCGGTCGGTGTTTAACCTTAGCGGCACGGTGCTGCACACCAACCTCGGGCGCGCGGTGCAGTCGCAGGCCGCCATTGATGCGGTGACCACGGCGATGGGCTCGGCGGTAACGCTGGAGTACGATCTTGACGGTGCCGGGCGCGGTCATCGCGATCGCGCCATTGCGGCGCTGCTCTGCCAGTTAACGGGCGCGGAAGATGCCTGCATCGTTAACAACAATGCCGCAGCGGTGCTGCTGATGCTGGCGGCAACGTCAGCCGGCGGTGAAGTGGTGGTATCGCGCGGCGAGCTGGTGGAGATTGGCGGCGCGTTTCGTATTCCCGATGTGATGCGCCAGGCGGGCTGCATTCTGCATGAGGTGGGCACCACCAACCGCACCCACGCCAAAGATTACCGCCAGGCGATCAATGCCAATACCGCGTCGTTGATGAAAGTTCATACCAGCAACTACCACATTGCAGGCTTTACCAAAGCAGTAGAGGAAGCCGAGCTGGTTGAACTGGCGCAGGAAGCCGGGCTGCCAGTGATTGTCGATCTTGGCAGCGGCTCGCTGGTCGATTTAAGCCTCTACGGTTTACCGAAAGAGCCGATGCCGCAGGCGCTGATTGCCGCGGGCGTCAGCCTGGTGAGCTTCTCTGGCGATAAGCTGCTCGGCGGGCCGCAGGCAGGGATTATCGTCGGTAAAAAGGCATTGATTGAGCAGCTTCAGCACCACCCGCTAAAACGCGCGCTGCGGGCGGATAAAATGACCCTCGCGGCGCTGGAAGCGACGTTGCGGCTCTATCTGCACCCGGAAAAACTGACGCAAAATCTGCCGACGCTGCGCTATCTCACCCGCCCACAGGCGGAGATCCGCGACCAGGCCCAGCGCTTATGCGACGCGCTTACCGCCCGCTACAGCGAGTTTGCGCTGCGCGTCGAGCCCTGTCTGTCGCAAATTGGCAGCGGATCGCTGCCCGTCGAGCGGCTGCCGGGCGCGGCGCTAACCTTTACCCCGCTTGACGGCAGCGGCCGTCGGCTGGAAGCGCTGGCAAGCGAGTGGCGCGTGCTGCCGCAGCCGGTGATTGGCCGTATCTATGAGGGCCGTCTGTGGCTCGATTGCCGCTGTCTTGATGATGAATCCCGCTTGCTGGAGATATTGCTGAAATGATTATTGCCACTGCCGGGCATGTCGACCACGGCAAAACCACCCTGATCGAAGCCATTACCGGCGTCAACGCCGACCGCCTGCCGGAAGAGAAGCGGCGCGGCATGACCATCGATCTGGGCTACGCCTACTGGCCGCAGCCGGATGGCCGCGTGCCGGGCTTTATTGATGTGCCGGGGCATGAAAAATTCCTCAGTAATATGCTGGCGGGCGTTGGCGGTATCGATCACGCCCTGCTGGTGGTGGCCTGCGACGATGGCGTGATGGCGCAGACCCGTGAACACCTGGCGATTTTGCAACTGACCGGCAACCCGGCGCTGACCGTCGCGCTCACTAAAGCCGATCGCGTCGATGACACGCGCATCGCCGAGGTGCGCGAAGAGGTGGAGCAGACCTTACGGGAGTTTGGCTACCCGCAGGCGACGCTGTTTGTCACCGCTGCCGCCGAGATGCGCGGTATTGATGCGCTGCGCGCGCACCTGTTGCAGCTGCCGGAGCGGGCGCACCCGGAGCATCAGCGCTTCCGGCTGGCGCTGGATCGCGCCTTTACGGTGAAGGGAGCAGGGCTGGTGGTTACCGGCACGGCGCTCTCCGGTGATGTGCGTATCGGCGATACGCTGTGGCTCACCGGCGTTAATAAGCCGATGCGCGTGCGCGGTCTGCATGCGCAGAATCAACCCGTTGAACATGCTCACGCCGGGCAGCGCATTGCACTAAATATTGCCGGTGATGCAGAAAAAGAGGCGCTCAGCCGCGGCGACTGGCTGTTGTCGCAACAGCCGCCTGCGCCAACGGAGCGGGCGATCGTTGCCCTCCATAGCCATACGCCGCTCACCCAGTGGCAGCCGCTGCATATCCATCACGCTGCAAGCCATGTCACCGGGCGCGTGTCGCTGCTGGAGGATGGCTTAGCCGAGCTGGTGCTGGATACGCCGCTGTGGCTGGCAGATAACGACCGGCTGGTGCTGCGCGATATCTCCGCGCGCACTACGCTTGCGGGCGCTCGCGTGGTGACGCTGAACTCGCCGCGGCGCGGCAAACGCAAAGCGGACTATCTGACGTGGATCGCCGACCTTGCGCGTGCTGAAGATGATGCGCAGGCGCTCAGCGCGCACCTGTCGCGCGGCGCGGTGGATCTCATCGCCTTTGGCTGGGCGCGTCAGCTCAGCACCAGCGGCCTGAATCTGCTGCTGGAAAATCCCTGTTTTATCCGTGCCGGTAATAACCTGCTCGATGCGCCGATAGCCGCCCGCTGGCAGCGCAAGCTGCTGGAGACGCTGGCAACCTACCATCAGCAACATCATGACGAACCCGGCCCCGGCCGCGAGCGTTTGCGCCGCATGGCGCTGCCGATGGAGGATGAAGCGCTGGTCTTAACGCTGATTGAGCGTATGCGCGAGAGCGGCGATATCCAGAGCCATCACGGCTGGCTGCATCTGCCGGAGCATAAAGCCGGTTTTAACGATGAGCAGGCGCAGCTGTGGCAGAAAGCCGCGCCGCTCTTCGGTGATGAGCCCTGGTGGGTGCGTGATTTAGCGCGCGAAACGGGGGTTGATGAGCAGGTGATGCGCGGCGTATTGCGCCAGGCGGCGCAGCAGGGGCTGATCACCGCCATCGTCAAAGATCGCTACTACCGCAACGATCGCATTGTCACCTTCGCCAGCATGATCCGCGATCTCGATCAGGGGCGCGGCTCCACCAGCGCGGCGGATTTTCGCGACCAGCTCAATGTCGGGCGCAAGTTGGCGATTCAGATCCTCGAGTACTTCGATCGCATTGGATTTACCCGCCGCCGTGGCAACGACCATATTCTGCGCGACAAGGCGCTCTTTATTAACGAAAAGGGGTAAGGCACTTCGCTTGGGGAGAAATGTGCCGATCTACCGGGTGCGATCAAAGCGCGCAGGCGGTTTTTTCTGGCACTCTCGCTCTTTTCAGCCTCAGGCGGGAGGACGCGTGAACCGATTTATCATCGCCGATGCGGCAAAATGCATCGGCTGCCGCACCTGCGAAGTGGCCTGCGCGGTATCACACCAGCAGGATCAGGATTGCTCGGGCCTTAACCCCGCCCGTTTCTCTTCACGCATTCGCGTGGTCAAAACCGGCGACTTCTCCACGGCAGTTACCTGCCATCACTGTGAAGAGGCGCCCTGTGCCAGAGCCTGCCCGGTCGGTGCCATTTACCGAGCGCAAGGTGCAGTGCTGGTGGAGCAGTCGCGCTGTATCGGCTGCAAAAGCTGCATGATCGCCTGCCCGTTTGGCGCGATGGAGGTAACTTCAGCGCCGTTACAGGCGCTGAAGTGCGATTTCTGTCAGCACCGCGATGGCGGGCCTGCCTGCGTTGAGGCCTGCCCGACGAGTGCGCTGAGTTGTGTCGATCCGGCGCGGTTACGCGAAGCGCGGCTAAAAAGCCTGCCCGCGTAAACCGCTGTCAGGCGCTGTGCTCCTGCCAGGCGCGCTCCACCTCTTCGGCGAGGATTTTAACGCCCGCTTCGATAAGCTCTGGCTCCGGCACATAGTTCATGCGCATGCATTGATGGGTGTGCGGCCACGGCTTATCGAGGCCGGGGAAGAAGTAATCGCCCGGCACCATCAACACGCCGCGTTTTTTCAGGCGCTGGTACAAAAGCTCAGTGCTGATCGGCAGATCTTTAAACCACAGCCAGAGGAAAATCGCCCCTTCCGGTTTGTGGATCAGGCAGCGCTCCGGCGGCAGATAACGGCGCAGCGTGGCGATGGTCTCCTGCACGCGCTGGTAGTAAAACGGCTTAATCACCTCATTTGAGAGGCGCAGCAGATCTTTGCGCTTAATCATCTCGCACATCATCGCCGGACCAATGCCGCCCGGTGAGAGGCTGATAATGCCGTTCATATTGCGAATGGCAGAGATCACTTTGTCATTGGCGATAATGATGCCGCAGCGGCTGCCCGGCAGGCCCAGCTTCGACAGGCTCATGCAGAGAATGATATTCGGGTTCCACAGCGGGCGCGCTTCGCTGAAGATAATGCCGGGGAAGGGGACGCCGTAGGCGTTATCAATCACCAGCGGGATATTGTGCTGATTGGCCAGCACGTCCAGCTTCATTAACTCCTCATCGGTGATGACGTTGCCGGTCGGGTTGGTCGGGCGCGAAACGCAGATCATCCCCGTCTCTTCACCGATATGCAGGTGCTCGAAATCGACGTGGTACTTAAACTGCCCTTCCGGCAGCAGCTCAATATTGGGTCGCGTGGAGACGAAGAGATCCTCTTCCAGCCCGGCGTCGGCGTAGCCGATATACTCGGGCGCCAGCGGGAAGAGTACTTTGCGCGTGCTGCCGTCGGCGCGGCGGCCGGCAAAGAGGTTAAACAAGTAGAAAAATGCGCTCTGGCTGCCGTTTGTCAGTGCAATGTTCTGCGGTTCAATATCCCAACCTAACTCTTCACGCAGCATCGCGGCCAGCGCCGTCAGAAGCTCGGTTTTACCCTGCGGACCATCGTAATTACACAGGGCATCCGTGGCGCTGCCGCTCTCCAGCATCTGTGAAAGCAGCTGCTGGAAGTAGTCGGTCATCGCCGGGATTTTTGCCGGGTTGCCACCGCCGAGCATGATAGCGCCTGGGGTGCGTAAACCGTCGTTAAGATCCTCCATCAGACGCGTAATGCCTGAATGTCGGGTAAATTTGTCGCCGAAAAGTGAAAATGTCATCGCTACTGCTCTGTCGGGCTGCGGGTGAAAGTGGCTAACCATAACGCTCTCACCCGCGAGGTGCAAATCTCCCTTCGTCGCAGTTTATCGACGTTTGCTCTTAACAAGTGTGCTTTATCAGCACAATCTTCTGATATTAATTCTGCTGCGCCCGCCCGGCCCAGACGACCATCACTCTATCCTCGCCCTGGGTGCGCACAAAGCCGTAACCCTGCGGCAACGTAAGCGATGTTTGCTTGCCGCTACCCAGCGCCGGATGGCGGGCGCGAAACTGCCCGAGCGTCTGCCAGTGGCGCAGGCTGGCGGCGGCTTTACCATCAAGATCCTGCCAGTTCATCTGCGATCGCGTCCCCTGTAGCGGATCCGAACCTGTCGGGCCAAAGGGACGATCGGTTTCGTCGCCGTAGAAGATCTGCACCGCACCGGGGGCGAGCAGCAGCAGCTCTGCTGACTGCGTACCGCCTTCGCGGAACAGGCGGGTATCGTGCGAAGAGAGGTAGCTCAGTACATTAAAGCTTTGCAGCTTCTCCGCCATCTCTTGCCAGACGCTGTCCATATTCGCCAGGCAGCTGGCGGCATCTGCGGCCTGCTGCTGGTAGTCGAAGTTGATCATCGCATCGAAACCGTGCTGATAGTAAGCGCTCTCCATCACGCCGTGCCCCCAGGATTCACCGGTCATCCAGAAGGGCGCATCGTCGATTTTCTTCTGCGGATTGGCCTGTTTCCACTCTGCCAGCGCCGCCGTTGCCTGGGTTTTCAACTGCTGCCAGGCCTCCAGCTCCACGTGTTTGGCGGTATCAACGCGGAAACCATCAATGCCGTAGTCGCGCACCCACTGGCTCAGCCAGTGGGTCAAATAGTCGCGCGGCGTGTAACCGGCAATCTCGCGCGCGGCGGTGTCCGGTTTATGGCGATAAAAGAGCGGCAGCCCGGAAGCCTCTTTCGATTCGGTTTTCAGATCCGGCAGGAAGGCCAGCGACATCGTCAAATCGTCGAAACCGGGGTTGTCGTAATCGCCAATATCGGTGCGGATCCACTTTTTGCCCCACCAGTTTTGCCAGGCGGTTTTATCGCTGAAGTTAATGTAATCATTGAAGCTGTGCCAGGTTTGCCCGGCGTCAGGTTTCCAGTCGGTCCAGTGCTCGCCGAGGATTTTTTTGCGCTCCTCCTCTTTCAGGTAGAGCGCGCCGAACTGGTAGGTCTGCATATCCGCAAGCGTTGCATAACCGGCGTGGTTCATCACCACATCAAACAGCACTCGGATGCCGCGGCGGTGCGCTTCATCAACCAGCGTGCGCAGATCGTTTTCATCGCCCATATTGGCGTCGAGGCGCGTCCAGTCGAGCGTGTAGTAACCGTGGTAGGCGTAGTGGGGGAAATCCCCTTTGGTGCCGCCGCCAACCCAGCCGTGGATCTGCTCCAGTGGCGAGCTGATCCACAGGGCGTTTACGCCGAGTTTTTGCAAATAGTCGAGCTTGCTGGTCAGCCCCTTCAGGTCGCCGCCGTGAAAGGTGCCGATCTCCTGCATGCCATCTTTGTGCCGCCCGTAGCTGTTGTCATTGGTGGGATCGCCGTTGACATAGCGGTCGGTCAGCACGAAGTAGACCGTGGCGTTATGCCACTGAAATGGTGCCGCACCGCGCGTCTGCGCAGGCTCAAGCAGCAGCAGGCCGTTGCTCTCTTTCGCCGGGAGCAGCGTGATTTTGCCCTCGCGCACCGTTGCGGTTTGCTGGCTGTAGAAATCCCGCACTTCGCTGCCTTCCGGGAAGGTGTCGCCAACCGGAATGGTCAACGGTTTATCGCTGCGCACCGGGCACTGGCGCGCCACCACCGCTTGCTTCTCTGCCGGGGCTTTCACGCTGATTAACAGCGTCGGCGTGCCGGAGCGGGTATCAAGCTGGAGCTGATAATCGCCGTCGCGGAAGATACGCCACTGCGGCGCGCTGGCGCTGCACGGCACCAGCGACAGCATCTGATTGAGCTTGATGGCACCGGCAGGCTGCCAGCACGCATCGCCTTGCTGCACGGTAACGGGTATCTCACCCTTTTTCAGCGTTGCCTGGCTGCGCCAGACGCCGGTGCCGTCGTCGGTCAACGCGGGAAAACCGGCAGCCGTCCAGTCGGCGCAGGCGACGCCGGGCAGTAACAGCAGAAGTAAGGCAGCGTGTTTCATCAATAAGCCCCGTGATAGCGATTTTCCCTAGTGTGCCCGTCTGCTGGCACGGGTAACTCCTCCCCATCGCCGGTTCGCCAGGGAGGAGGGAGAGGGTTGAGAAAATGCGTAAAACGTGCGTTTTTCGAAATTGCGATAATCGCCGCATTTTTAAGAACTTGTGCGCTTTATATGCAGTTTACCGGTGACATAGTTTCAGAATTGGATTATTTCTGTACGTGCCCGATAAGGTTAATTTTGGTATGATTTGCGATTCAGCCCGCAAAATCGTGCATAAAAGAAGGCGTTGGAATGCTTATATCCGACCAGGAGACCTAATGATATCGATACCCATGCGACGAAGTGGGGCGACGATACTCATGTTTTTCACCTTGATGTTTTCAGGTGGAGTGCTGGCAAAAACGCACACAGAAACAGCGAGTCACAAAGCCCACGTCACCAAGGCAAGCGTAAAAAAACAGGCAAGCAGTAAGAAAGAGTATTCTCGCAATAGTGTAAAAAGCCGTTCACTTCCTGATTTGCGAAAATACCCTTCCGGGACACCACGAAAGAGAGCGTTTCTCCGGACCGTAATGCCTTACATCACCAGCAAAAACGCTGCGATCACCGCGGAGCGTAACTGGCTGCTCAGAAAACAGTATGACAGCCAGTGGTCGCCCTCTGAGCGCACGCGCATGAAGGATATTGCCAAACGCTACAAAGTGACCTGGTCCGGGAATACGCGCCGTATTCCGTGGAACACGCTGCTGGAGCGCGTTGACATTATTCCGGACAGCATGGTCGCCACCATGGCCGCAGCAGAGAGTGGCTGGGGCACCTCTAAGCTGGCGCGCAGTAACAACAACCTGTTCGGCATGAAGTGCGCGAAAGGCGCCTGCAAAAGCGGCTCGGGCAGAGTGAAAGGTTACTCGCAGTTTGGCTCGGTACAGGAGTCGGTCGACGCTTACGTCACCAACCTGAACACGCACGCGGCCTATGCCTCCTTCCGTAAATCCCGTGCGCAGTTGCGTAAAGCGGACCAGGAAGTGACGGCAACGGCGATGATCCACAAGCTGAAGGGCTACTCCACCCGCGGCGCGAGCTACAACAACTATCTGTTTGCCATGTATCAGGACAATCAGCAGTTAATTGCCGCCCACATGTAACCCCGCTTGCTGAAACGCCTTCCATCCGGAAGGCGTTTTTCTTTGCGCCTAAATCAGAATTTCGCTGTAGCGGTCGCGATAATCCTTCGGCGTGCTGTCGTAGGCCTTGCGGAAGACCGAGTAGAAGTACTGCAATGACGGGTAGCCGCACATCTGCGAAATCTCATTGATAGAGAGCGAGGTGGAGATCAGCAGGCTGCGCGCCTTCTCCAGCTTCTCGGCGTGGATCACCGCGTGAATGGTTTCGCCCACCTCCTCCTTGAAGCGCTTCTCCAGATTGGAGCGCGAAATACCGACCGCATCCAGCACCTGATCGACCTTAATGCCTTTGCAGGCGTGGTTGCGGATATAGTGCATCGCCTGAATCACCGCCGGATCGTTCAGCGAACGGTAATCCGTGGAACGGCGGGCAACCACCCGCATCGGCGGCACCAGCAGGCGCTGCAACGGCATTGCTTCGTTATCGAGCAGCCGGTGCAGCAGCTTCGCGGCCTGGTAGCCCATTTGCCGCGTGCCCTGCGCTACCGAAGAGAGCGCGACGCGGGAGAGGTAGCGGGTCAGCTCTTCGTTATCGATGCCTATCACGCACAGCTTCTCCGGCACCGGAATATGCAGATGGTCGCAGACCTGCAAAACATGGCGCGCCCGCGCGTCGGTAACGGCGATAATCCCCGTTTGCGGCGGCAGCGTTTGCAGCCAGTCGGCAAGGCGATTTTGCGCATGCTGCCAGTTTTCCGGCGCGGTAGTAAGCCCCTGGTAAACCACGCCGCGATACTTCTCCTGCGCTACCAGCTGGCAAAAAGCATACTCCCGCTCGGCGGCCCAGCGCTTGCCGCTCGAGGCGGGCAGGCCGTAAAAGGCGAAGCGATGCACCCCTTTCTCTTTGAGATGCAAGAAGGCGCTCTCGACCAGCGCGTGGTTGTCGGTGGCGATATAGTGCACCGGCGGGTAGTGCTCCGGCGTGTGATAAGAGCCGCCGACGCCGACAATCGGTACATCGACATCCGCCAGCAGCCGCTCAATCTCCCGGTCATCGTAGTCGGCGATCACGCCGTCGCCGAGCCACTCTTTAATGTTCTCAATACGGGCACGGAAATCCTCCTCAATAAAGATATCCCACTCCGATTGCGACGCCTGAAGATACTCCCCAACGCCTTCGACCACCTGTCGGTCGTAGGCTTTATTCGCGTTAAATAACAGCGTGATGCGATGGCGCTTTTCAAACATAGTGGTTCGCTTCCTGACTATTCATCAGTTCTGATTACCATATTCAACACGCTGCCGGACAAAAATAATCCGGCAGTGTGATCGCGCCTCTGTTCGCCCGACTCAGGCACGACGTTTGGTGGCGGAGTCCATCCACACCGCCAGCAGTAAAATGGCTCCCTTGACGATGTACTGCCAGAAGGTGGGAACATCCATCATGCTCATGCCGTTATCCAGCGAGGCCATAATAAACGCCCCCATTACCGCGCCCGCCACGCTGCCGATGCCGCCCGCGAGGCTGGTGCCGCCAATCACGCAGGCGGCAATTGCATCCAGTTCGGCAATGTTCCCGGCCGACGGCGAACCGGCACCAAGGCGCGAGCTGAGGATAAGCCCGGCAATCGCCACCATCAGGCCATTGATTGCGAAGACCGCCAGTTTGGTGCGCTCAACGTTAATGCCGGAGAGCCGCGCCGCTTCAAGGTTGCCGCCAATGGCGTAAATGCGGCGGCCAAAAGCGGTGCGCGTTGCCATAAACAGACCTGCCAGCAGCAGAAAGACCAGCAGCAGCACCGGCGTTGGCACGCCGCGGTAATCATTCAGCAGCCAGATGGCACCGAGCACGATCACCGCGATCAGCGCCTGGCGCCCCACCGCATGGCCGGAGGAGGAGGTGGCTAAGCCCAGCGACTGGCGGCGCATGCGCCCGCGCCACTGCCAGAGCACAAATGCCACCAGCCCCAGCGCGCCCACGCCGAAGCCAACACCGTCCGGCAGATAGCTCTGGCCGATTTGCGACATCGCCGCGCTGGTAGGGGAAACGGTAGTGCCATTAGTAATGCCGATTAACACGCCGCGAAACGCCAGCATCCCGGCGAGGGTAACGATAAACGACGGCACTTTGCGGTAGGCCACCCACCAGCCGTTCCACGCGCCGAGCAGCAGGCCAAGCAGCAGCGTCACCACCACCGTGAGCGGCAAGGGCCAGCCGAGCCAGACGTCAAAAATAGCCGCCGCACCGCCCAGCAGGCCCATCATCGAGCCTACCGAGAGGTCAATCTCCGCCGAGATAATGACAAACACCATCCCCACCGCGAGGATGCCGGTGATGGCGGTCTGGCGCAGCAGGTTAGAGATATTACGCGCGCTCAGGTAGGCACCGTCGGTCATGCCGGTGAAAAAGAGCATGATCACAACGATGGCCGCAAGCATCACAAACACCTGCAGGTTGAGTGACTTCAGCCCGGAGAAGGGGCCTGGCGACGCGGTGGATAACTGACTTTCAGACGGGTTGCTTTTCGACATGATGTTCGCTCCTCAGCGCCGCTTCCATAACCTGCTCCTGGGTCAAATGACGGTTGATAAGATCGGCTTTCAGCTTCCCTTCGTGCATCACCAGCACGCGGTCGCTCAGGCCCAGCACTTCGGGCAGCTCGGAGGAGATCACAATCACCGCAATCCCCTGCTGCACCAGTTGGTTAATCAGTTTGTAGATTTCATACTTCGCGCCGATATCGATGCCGCGCGTCGGCTCATCAAGGATCAAAATGCGCGGGTTGAGCAGCAGGCAGCGGGCGAGAATCGCTTTCTGCTGATTGCCGCCGCTCAGCCGGCCAATCGCCAGCTCCGGCGACGAGGTTTTTACTTTCAGCCGCTGGATGGACTGCAAAATGCACGCCTGCTCGGCGGCGTCATCGAGGCTGCTCAGGCTGCCGGTAAACTGGTTTAGCGCCGCCAGCGTGATGTTTTTACCCACCGCCATCACCGGCACAATGCCGTCGCGCTTGCGATCCTCCGGCACCATGGCGATGCCGTGACCAATCGCCTGCTGGCAGTTGCGGATCTCAACCTCTTTGCCATCCAGAAAAATTTTTCCCTCCCAGCGCCCTGGCCAGACGCCAAACAGGCACTGCACGGCTTCGGTGCGCCCGGCCCCGACCAGCCCGGCAATGCCGAGGATCTCGCCGCGCTTGAGGCTAAAGGAGACGTCGTTGACGCGTTTGATATGGCGGTTAACCGGATGCCAGGCGGTAAGGTGCTCGACGCGCAGGATCTCCTCGCCGTGGGTGTGCGGTTCATTGGGGTAGAGCGCGGTCAGCTCGCGGCCCACCATCATGGTGATAATGTCATCTTCACTCATCCCCGCCGCGTCGCGGGTGCCGATGTGCTTCCCGTCGCGGATAACGCAGATAACGTCGGAGATGGCTTTCACTTCATTGAGCTTATGGGAGATGTAAACGCAGGCGATATCGTGGTTGCGCAGGTCGCGGATGATATCGAGCAGCACCGCCGTCTCCTGCTCGGTCAGCGAGGCGGTCGGCTCATCTAAAATCAGCAACCGCACCTGCTTGTTCAGCGCTTTGGCGATCTCCACCAACTGCTGCTGGCCCAGGCCTAAGTCACCGACGCGGGTATCGGGCGAGATGGCGAGGCTCACCTGTTTGAGCAGCTTCTCGCAGCGCAGCGTCATCTGGTCGTAATCCATCACGCCGTGGCGGGTGATCTCCGCGCCAAGGAAGATGTTCTCCAGCACTGTGAGATGTTTCACCAGCGCCAGCTCCTGGTGAATGATGGCGATCCCTTTGCGCTCGGTATCGCGGATATGGCTCGCTTGCAGAATCTCCCCTGCAAAGTAGATTTCGCCTTCATAGCTGCCGGTCGGGTAGATGCCGCACAGCACTTTCATCAGGGTCGATTTACCCGAGCCGTTTTCGCCGCACAGGGAGAGCACTTCGCCCGCGTTAAGTTGCAGGCTGACGTTATCAATCGCCTTCACGACGCCGAAGGCTTTGGTGATGTTCTTCATTTCGAGTAAGTAAGGCATGGCTGCTCCACGTCGATCGCTTATCAGACAGCGCCTGAAGTGAGGGCGGCGGCGCGCCTGATTCTGAACTCAGGCGCGCCGTCGTTTTCAGAGCTGATTCTTCTGGTGGAAGCCGTCTTTGATCACCGTGGCGTCAATATTCTCTTTGGTGACTTCAATCGGCGTCAGCAGGCGGGCGGGCACATCTTTCAGGCCATTGTTGAGCGAGGCATCGGCCTTCGGCTGCTTACCGTTACCAAGCTCGACGGCGATCTCCGCCGCGGTGTTGGCAAGCTGGGTGATAGGTTTATAGACGGTCATTGTCTGGCTGCCGTTCATCAGGCGTTTGACCCCAGCGAGATCCGCATCCTGGCCGGAGATGGCAACTTTGCCCGCCAGCCCCTGCGCGCTTAAGGCCTGGATAGCGCCGCCAGCGGTTGCGTCATTTGAGGCAACCACGGCATCGATTTTATTGTTGTTGGCGGTCAGCGCGTTCTCCATTATTTTCAGCGCATTTTCCGGCAGCCAGCCATCGACCCACTGGTCGCCGACAATTTTAATTTTCCCGCTGTCGATATAGGGCTTTAACACCTTCATCTGCCCGGCACGGAACAGCTTGGCGTTATTATCCACCGGTGAGCCGCCCATTAAGAAATAATTACCCTGCGGCACCTTGTTGACCAGGCTTTGCGCCTGTAATTCCCCGACTTTTTCATTGTCGAAGGAGATATAGAAATCGATATCCGCATTATTAATCATGCGGTCATAGGCCAGAACTTTAATTCCTTCCTGTTTAGCTTCTTTCACAACGTTACTTAATACCTGACCATTGTAGGGAATAATAACCAGCACGTCGACGCCGCGGTTGATCATATTTTCAATTTGCGACATCTGGGTCTCTTCATTACCGTTCGCCGACTGGACGAAAACATCGGCGCCGAGGGATTCGGCTTTCTTCACAAAAATGTCGCGATCTTTTTGCCAGCGTTCAAGACGCAGATCGTCAATCGCCATGCCGATTTTTATCGTTTTGGCATGGCTGAACGTGCTGGCAAGCAGCAGGGTGGCGCAGAGTGTAAGGCAGAGATTCTTTATCTTCATAATAGGAATACCTTTCGTAGGGTGGTGTGCGAGATAAAAGAAACGTGCACTGCTTAGAACGAGCAAATTCTTAACGCAGAATGGAATAGTGGCAATTACAGATTTTAATAGGCGGGTTACGTTTTTTGGTTTATTTGCTGATTTATGACCCCGATCTTATTTTAAAAAAAATAAAACTGGCGTTGCATAAAAAACAGGAAAGCACCTCGCAGCAACTTTTGCGGTTATTTTGCGAGCCAGCGCACGTTTGCGTATTCTCTCAATGGCAGTGTGAAATAACGTAATTGAGCAAGGCGCAGAGAGAATCCAGTATTAACTCAGATATGTTCACTCGCCAATGGAGCTCATTATGCACGCTTATTTTGACCAGCTGGATCGGGTTCGTTTTGAAGGTTCAAAGAGTACGAATCCGCTCGCGTTTCGTCACTACAACCCGGATGAGCTGGTGCTCGGTAAACGCATGGAAGATCACCTGCGTTTCGCCGCCTGCTACTGGCACACCTTCTGCTGGAACGGCGCGGATATGTTTGGCGTCGGCTCCTTCGATCGCCCCTGGCAGCAGCCGGGCGAGGCGATGGCGCTGGCAAAACGCAAAGCCGATGTCGCCTTCGAATTCTTCCATAAGCTCAATGTGCCCTACTACTGCTTCCATGATGTCGATGTCTCCCCGGAAGGCGCCTCGCTGAAAGAGTACCTGAGCAACTTCGCCGAAATGGTTGATGTGCTGGGAGAAAAACAGCAGCAGAGCGGCGTCAAGCTGCTGTGGGGCACCGCAAACTGCTTCACCAACCCACGTTACGGCGCGGGCGCAGCCACCAACCCGGATCCGGAAGTCTTCAGCTGGGCGGCAACCCAGGTGGTAAGCGCGATGAACGCCACCCATAAACTCGGCGGCGAAAACTACGTGCTGTGGGGCGGACGCGAAGGCTACGAAACCCTGCTCAATACCGACCTGCGCCAGGAGCGCGAGCAGATTGGCCGCTTTATGAACATGGTGGTTGAGCATAAGCACAAAATCGGTTTCCGCGGCACGCTGCTGATTGAGCCAAAACCGCAGGAGCCGACCAAGCACCAGTACGACTACGACGCCGCGACGGTCTATGGCTTCCTGAAACAGTTCGGACTGGAGAAAGAGATCAAGCTCAATATCGAAGCCAACCACGCCACCCTCGCGGGCCACTCCTTCCATCATGAAATCGCCACCGCCATTGCGCTGGGGCTGTTTGGCTCCGTCGACGCCAACCGCGGCGATCCGCAGCTCGGCTGGGATACCGACCAGTTCCCGAACAGCGTCGAAGAGAACGCGCTGGTGATGTATGAAATCATCAAAGCGGGCGGCTTCACCACCGGCGGCCTCAACTTTGACGCCAAGGTCCGTCGCCAGAGTACCGATAAGTACGATCTCTTCTACGGCCATATCGGCGCGATGGACACCATGGCGCTGGCGCTGAAAATCGCTGCCCGCATGGTCGAAGAGGGCGAGCTGGATAAACGCGTCGCCAAACGCTACGCGGGCTGGAATGGTGAGCTGGGCCAGCAAATTTTGCAGGGGCAGCTTAGCCTTGCGGAACTTGCGAAGTACGCTGAAGAGCAGAACCTGGCACCGCGTCACCAGAGCGGTCACCAGGAGCAACTGGAGAACCTGGTCAACGCGTATCTCTTCGATAAGTAACCGGCTTCTGCGCGGCACACTCAAAAAGGAGTAGTCACTATGTATATCGGGATCGATCTCGGTACCTCGGGCGTGAAAGCGATTCTGCTCGGTGAGCAGGGCGAGGTGCTGGCCTCCCACACGGAGAAACTCAGCGTCTCTCGCCCACACCCGTTATGGTCGGAGCAGGATCCCGAAAGCTGGTGGCAGGCGACGGATCGCGCCATCCAGGCGCTCGGTGCGGCGCATTCGTTGCAGCAGGTGAAGGCCATCGGCCTTGCCGGGCAGATGCACGGCGCGACGCTGCTCGATAGCGAAAACCGCGTTCTGCGCCCGGCGATCCTCTGGAACGATGGTCGCTGTGGTGAAGAGTGCGGGCTGCTGGAGGCGCGGGTGGCTAACGCCCGTGCGATCACCGGTAACCTGATGATGCCGGGCTTCACCGCGCCGAAGCTGCTGTGGGTGCAGCGGCATGAACCGGAGATCTTCGCTAAGGTGGCGAAGGTGCTGCTGCCGAAAGATTATCTGCGGCTGAAGATGTCCGGCGTCTTTGCCAGCGATATGTCCGATGCCGCAGGCACCATGTGGCTCGATGTGGCGAAGCGCGACTGGAGCGACGAGATGCTCGCCGCCTGCTCGTTGTCGCGTAGCCATATGCCAACGCTGTTTGAAGGCAGTGAGATCACCGGCGAACTGCTGCCGGAAGTTGCCCGGCGCTGGGCGATGCCGGTAGTGCCGATTGTTGCAGGCGGCGGCGACAACGCCGCTGGCGCGGTCGGTGTCGGCATGGCGGATGCGGGGCAGGCGATGCTCTCGCTTGGCACATCCGGCGTCTACTTTGCCGTCAGCGAAGGGTTTCTCAGCAAGCCGGAAAGCGCAGTGCACAGCTTCTGCCACGCGCTGCCGGGGCGCTGGCACCTGATGTCGGTGATGCTGAGCGCGGCCTCCTGTCTGGACTGGGCGGCCAAACTGACCGGCATGAAATCGGTGCAGGCACTGATTAGCGCCGCGCAGCAGGCGGATGAGAACGCGGGCGATATCTGGTTTCTGCCCTATCTCTCCGGCGAACGCACGCCGCACAACAACCCGCAGGCAAAGGGCGTCTTCTTTGGTCTGACCCATCAACACGGCCCGGCGGAGCTGGCGCGCGCGGTGCTGGAAGGGGTGGGATATGCGCTGGCAGACGGGATGGATGTGGTGCACGCCTGCGGCGTGACGCCGCAGAGCATTACCCTTATCGGCGGCGGCGCGCGCAGCGACTGGTGGCGGCAGATGCTGGCGGATATCAGCGGCTTGCAGCTCGATTACCGCACCGGCGGGGATGTTGGCCCGGCGCTCGGCGCGGCGCGGCTGGCACAAATCGCCGTTAATCCCGGCGTACCGCTGGCAACGCTGCTGCCGCAACTGCCGGTTGAGCAGCAGCATCAGCCGGACGCGCAGCGTCACGCGCACTATGTCGAGAAGCGCGACACCTTCCGCCGCATCTATCAGCAGCTGTTGCCGCTGATGTCATAACCTTTTCGGCCCGCTGGCAACGGTGGGCCGTAATCACCCTGATGTTGTCCTTTTTTGGTCTTAGCAGCAGCGTAAAGCCTTGCCAGAATAGCGTTAACCCCACTGAGCAAGGAGTCCTGAAATGACCCGTACCGCGCTGATTAACATCGACACCCAGCAATCCTTTTTCCACCGTAATTTCTGGCAGGATAACGACTTTCCCGCTTTCCAGCAGGCGATGCTGACACTGATTGCCGGTTGCCAGGCGCGCGGCATTCCGCTGGTGGATATTTTTCACGTCGCCGACAGTGGCCCCTTCTCGCTGGAGAGCGGCTTCGTGAAACCGATGCCCTTTTTGCAGCACCAGGCGGATGTCACCTTCCATAAGCATGTCCACAACGCCTTTACCGATACCGGCCTCGATCGCTGGCTGCGTCAGCGCGATATCACTCATCTGATTATTTGTGGTATTCGTACGGAGCAGTGCTGTGAAACGACCGCCAGGGTGGCATCGGATCTGGGCTATCGCGTGACCTTCGTCAGCGAAGCGACGCTCACTTTCCCAATGACACATAATGGCGTGACGCTGGATAGCCACACGCTGCGCCACCGTACGGAAACCGTGCTCGTCGGGCGCTTTGCCGCCATTAACACCGTCCAGGAGACGCTGGAACAATAAATGTGTGATGTCTGGTTTGTGATGCTGCCCGGCGTGCTGGCGCTCGATATGGCCGGTCCGGCGGAGACCTTTGCCCAGGCGCAGGAGACCTTTCGCCTGCACTACATCGGCCCGCAAGCGGAGGTGGCAACCTCCCTTGGCTTAACGATGGGCAACATCGCGCCGCTGCCGGAGACGTTACCGGAGGGGAGCCTGCTGGTGCTGCCCGGCGTCAGCGATTCGTCGCAGTTATTCGACACGCCGCAGGCAACGCAGGTGCGCAACTGGCTGATGCGCCTGCAACCGCTGCTCCACCGCCGGGCGATTACGCTGATGTGCGTCTGTTCCGGCGCAATGCTGGCAGCGAAAGCCGGGCTGCTTAACGGGGTTCAGTGCACGACGCATCACAATGTGATTGCCCGCTTGCAGGCGCTGGAACCGGCGGCGCTGGTCAAAGAGAACCGGATTTTTATTGAGGATCGCGGCATCTGGACCAGCGCGGGCATCACCTCAGGTATCGATCTTGCCCTGCACATTATCAACCGCTTATGCGGGCCGGCGCGTGCGCTGGCGGTAGCGCGCGAAATGGTGGTCTGGTTTCGCCGCTCCGGCGACGATCCGCAGCTTTCACCGTGGCTGCGCTATCGTAACCATCTCCATCCGGCGGTGCACCGGGCGCAGGATGCGCTGACCGCCGAGCCGCAAAAAGCCTGGCAACTGGCGGAGATTGCCGCGCGGGCTCACGTCAGCGCCCGGCATCTCACCCGTCTTTTTCAGCAGCACCTGGGGATCAGCGTGCGCGACTATCTGGAGCAGCTGCGGCTGGTGATTGCCGAGCAGGCGCTGTTACAGGGCCAGGGGGCGGAGCAGGCGGCGCTGGCCGCCGGTTTCTCCTCCCCGCGCCAGCTGCACCGGGCGCGGGCGCGTATTGCTAGCTGACAAACCGCCGCCGGTCGATGCGCTGCACCAGCATCGAGAGCGCCAGGCTTGCCGCCAGCGCCGCGCTGAAGACCCACACAATGTCGAGCAGCGGCCAGTTTTGCACCTCAACGCCGCGCGTGCGCAGCGCATGAATAATCAGCGCGTGAAAACCGTAAATACCGAGTGAGTGGCGCGAAATCAGCGCCAGCCCCGGCAGAGTGCGGCTGCTAAGCGTGTTTTTTACCAGCGTAAACAGTGCGATAGCGCAGAGAAAGACCATCGGGCCGCAGTAGAGATACCAGGTATCGGCGAAGTTACCGCGCCATCTCAGCTCATGCAGCGTACCGCGTGAAATCGCCACCACCGCCAGCACCACTACTGCGGCGCTCAGCCAGTTCAGCGCCCGTCTTTGCGTCGCCATCATGCCGATGGCGCGCCCGAGGATGGCGTAGAGCACGTAGTAAAAGGTGTCGCCGTTGATGTAGAGATTGATCGGTAACCACTCAACGCCATCGCTTTTTAGCGTCACCAGATTGGGGTTAGCGACGACGCCAATCACCGCAATCAGCGCCAGAAGCATCTTGCCGCTCAGGGCTTTGACCTGAATCAGGGGCGAGAGCAGGTAGATAACGATGACGGCGAAGAAGAACCACAGATGGTAAAAAATCGGCTTTTGCAGGATGTTCTTCAGCGACAGGTCGCTGTTAATCGAGGTAAACAGCACGATATAGAGCAGGGCGATGAGGCTATAAAACAGCAGGCAGAGGCCGATACGCAAAAAGTGGCGCGGCTGGGCGCTGCGTTCGCCGTAAAAGAGGTAGCCTGAAATCATAAAAAAGAGGGGAACGCTGACGCGCGAGGCGGAGTTGAGCAGATTGGCAACATTCCAGTCGAAGCTGGTAACGGCGGCTGGATTAGTAATGTACCAGGTTGTGGTGTGGATCATGACCACCATTAAACAGGCTATCCCGCGTAAATTATCTATCCAGTGAATTTTTGACGGCATCACTTCCTCAATTTCTTATTGTCGACAAATATCCTAAGACTGGTAATTTACCTGCGTATCTCTTTGGATAATTCTGAGTTTTCCCACGCGTGGTTGTGCACTAAGCGCAGTGCTGCACAATGGCGTTTTTGGCCGTTTACCCTATCAGCCCGCAAGGAAATGCGTAAGAAAATGATGAAGTTTACTCTGCCGATGCTGATGTTGCTGCTGACAAGTTGCAGTGCGCCCGAGAAAATGCCGGAGCAGAAGGCGCAAACGGCACGGCCTGGCCCGACACGCTCCCTCAATATGGAGCAGCTCTGCCGCGAAAACGCCGCGCACCGCTACAACACCGGGGCGGAAAAAGTGAACGTTACCGGCTTCGAACAGTATCAGGGCAGCTACGAGATGCGAGGCGTTACGCCGCGTCATGAAGCGTTTGTCTGCACTTTTGACGCTGAAGGGCAGTTTTTGCATCTTTCGATGCGTTAAGCCCCATAATACGCGCCAATGCCGCCGCTATTTCCCAATTTTCCGTAAACAACCCCGTTTCGTACTGTATATCTTGCAGTCAGCGGGTATACTGGTCGCTTCCTTTAAATCCACACGTATCCAGCACGAAATAATATGCAAAAGTTTGATACCAGGACCTTTCAGGGTCTGATCCTGACCTTACAGGATTATTGGGCTCGTCAGGGCTGCACCATCGTTCAACCTCTGGACATGGAAGTGGGTGCCGGTACTTCGCACCCAATGACCAGCCTGCGCGCGCTGGGCCCGGAGCCGATGGCAACCGCCTACGTTCAGCCTTCCCGTCGCCCGACCGATGGTCGTTACGGCGAAAACCCGAACCGCTTACAGCACTACTATCAGTTCCAGGTGGTGATTAAACCCTCTCCGGACAACATTCAGGAACTGTACCTCGGGTCACTGAAAGAGCTGGGTATGGACCCGACCATTCACGATATCCGTTTCGTGGAAGATAACTGGGAGAACCCGACGCTGGGTGCCTGGGGACTTGGTTGGGAAGTGTGGCTTAACGGCATGGAAGTGACGCAGTTCACCTACTTCCAGCAGGTTGGCGGCCTTGAGTGCAAGCCGATCACCGGCGAGATCACCTACGGTCTGGAACGTCTGGCGATGTACATTCAGGGCGTAGACAGCGTCTACGATCTGGTCTGGAGCGACGGCCCGCTGGGTAAAACCACTTACGGCGACGTGTTCCATCAAAACGAAGTGGAGCAGTCCACTTACAACTTCGAATACGCCGATGTCGACTTCCTCTTCACCTGCTTCGAGCAGTATGAGAAAGAGGCTCAGCAGCTGCTGGCGCTGGAAAATCCGCTGCCGCTGCCGGCTTACGAACGCATTCTGAAAGCCGCCCACAGCTTCAACCTGCTTGATGCGCGTAAAGCCATCTCCGTCACCGAACGCCAGCGCTACATTCTGCGCATCCGTACGCTGACCAAAGCAGTCGCTGAAGCCTATTACGCTTCCCGTGAAGCCCTTGGCTTCCCGATGTGCAACAGAAATAAATAAGAGGCGGCCATGTCAGAGAAAACATTCCTGGTGGAAATCGGCACCGAAGAGCTGCCACCAAAAGCCCTGCGCAGCCTGGCTGAGTCCTTCGCTGCCAACTTTACCGCTGAGCTGGATGCGGCAGGCGTTGCCCACGGCGAGGTTAAGTGGTTCGCCGCGCCGCGCCGTCTGGCGCTGAAAGTGGCTAATCTTGCCGCTGCGCAGCCGGATCGCGAAGTTGAAAAACGTGGCCCGGCCATCGCCCAGGCGTTCGACGCGGAAGGCAAACCGAGCAAAGCGGCTGAAGGCTGGGCGCGCGGCTGCGGTATCACCGTCGATCAGGCCGAGCGTCTGACCACCGACAAAGGCGAATGGCTGCTCTATCGCGCCCATGTGAAAGGCGAAAGCATCGAAGCGCTGCTGCCGAACATGATCGCCACCTCGCTTAGCAAACTGCCGATCCCGAAACTGATGCGCTGGGGCGCGTCGGACGTGCACTTTGTGCGTCCGGTTCACACCGTTACCCTGCTGCTGGGCGATCAGCTGGTTCCGGCAACGATCCTTGGCATTCAGTCCGATCGCGTCATTCGCGGCCACCGCTTTATGGGCGAGCCGGAGTTCACTATCGACAACGCCGATCAGTACCCGCAGATCCTGCTGGAGCGCGGCAAAGTGATGGCGGATTACGCCGAGCGTAAAGCCAAAATCAAAGCGGACGCTGAAGAGGCGGCGCGTAAGATTGGCGGAACTGCCGATCTGAGCGACAGCCTGCTGGAAGAGGTCACCTCTCTGGTTGAGTGGCCTGTGGTGCTGACCGCGAAGTTCGAAGAGAAATTCCTCGCCGTTCCGGCGGAAGCGCTGGTCTACACCATGAAGGGTGACCAGAAGTACTTCCCGGTGTATGGCAACGACGGCAAACTGCTGCCAAATTTCATCTTCGTCGCCAATATCGAGTCGAAAGATCCGCAACAGATTATCTCCGGTAATGAAAAAGTGGTGCGCCCGCGTCTGGCGGATGCCGAGTTCTTCTTCAATACCGACCGTAAAAAACGCCTGGAAGATCACCTGCCGCGTCTGCAAACCGTGCTGTTCCAGCAGCAGCTCGGCACGCTGCGCGACAAGACCGATCGTATTCAGGCGCTGGCGGGCTGGATTGCCGGTCAGATTGGCGCAGATGTGAACCACGCCACGCGCGCGGGTTTGCTCTCCAAGTGCGACCTGATGACCAACATGGTGTTTGAGTTTACCGACACCCAAGGCGTGATGG
This sequence comes from Kosakonia sp. S42, assembly GCF_016624785.1. Lineage (NCBI taxonomy): Bacteria > Pseudomonadati > Pseudomonadota > Gammaproteobacteria > Enterobacterales > Enterobacteriaceae > Kosakonia > Kosakonia sp. S42. The sequence goes on from NZ_JACVTW010000007.1 coordinate 193,800, forward strand.
GCATGCACTATGCGCGTCACGACGGCGAAGCGGAAGACGTTGCCGTTGCGCTGAACGAGCAGTATCAGCCGCGCTTTGCCGGTGACGAGCTGCCGTCTAACCCGGTGGCTTGCGCCGTGGCGATTGCCGATAAGATGGATACCCTCGCGGGGATCTTCGGTATCGGCCAGCATCCGAAAGGCGATAAAGACCCGTTCGCGCTGCGCCGTGCCGCGCTGGGCGTGCTGCGTATTATCGTTGAGAAGAACCTGGCGCTGGATCTGCAAACCCTGACCGAAGAGGCGGTGCGTCTCTACGGCGATAAGCTGACGAACGCCAAAGTGGTCGACGATGTGATCGACTTTATGCTGGGCCGCTTCCGCGCCTGGTATCAGGACGAAGGCTACAGCGTTGATACCATTCAGGCGGTGCTGGCGCGCCGTCCGACCAAACCGGCTGATTTCGACGCGCGTATGAAGGCGGTTTCCCACTTCCGTACGCTGGAGGAAGCGGCGGCGCTGGCGGCAGCCAACAAGCGCGTCTCCAACATCCTGGCGAAATCTGACGAAACGCTGAATGAGAACGTGCAGGCGGCGGTGCTGAAAGAGGCCGCAGAGATTAAGCTGGCGGGCAACGTGGTGGTTCTGCGCGATACCCTGCAGCCGTTCTTTGCTGAAGGGCGCTATCAGGAAGCGTTGATCGAGCTGGCGCAGCTGCGCGAGCCGGTGGACGAGTTCTTTGAGAACGTGATGGTGAACGCCGACGATAAAGAGGTGCGCATCAACCGCCTGACGCTGCTGGCGAAACTGCGTGAACTCTTCCTGCAGGTGGCAGATATCTCGCTGCTGCAGTAATCGTTCAGTCGATAAAAAACCCGCTACGGCGGGTTTTTTTATGCCCCGATGTTGCCGGGGAGCGTGGTGCGCATGGGGCCATGAGCCGCGCTAAATCGTAGGCCGGATAAGGCGTAGCCGCCATCCGGCAAAGCAGACGGTTCGGAACTGCCATCCGGCAACAGCGCCTAACTCAGTGGCGTGGCGCGTGGGTGAATCGACGAAAGGCATTACTGACGCGCACGGTGTTGCGCCCGGCGCGTTTCGCCTCGTAGAGCGCGTTATCGGCGCTCTGGATCAGCTGCCCATATTCGGTATGGTTCTGCTGACACAGGCTGGCGACGCCGATACTGACGCTGACGCAGCCATCCGGGGAACTGGCGTGGGGAAGCTCCAGGCGCTGCACGCTGGTGCGCAGCTTTTCTGCCAGCTCCACCGCCGCTGCCGAGCGCGTTTCCGGCAGCAGGGCGCAAAACTCCTCGCCGCCGTAACGAAACAGGATCTCATTCGGGTTGCAGAGCGCGCCGCGCATCGCCGCTGCGATCTGTTGCAGGCACTCATCGCCGTGCTGGTGACCATAGCTGTCGTTGTAGGACTTGAAGTAGTCCACATCGATCAGCAGCAGCGACAGCGGTTTATTGTTACGCTTGCTGGCGCGCCACTCGCGCTCAATGCAGAGATCGAAATAGCGGCGGTTGCCGACGCCCGTCAGGCCATCCGACAGGGATTGCGACAACAATTCATGGGCCTGATCGCGCAGCAGCGACTCACGGCGCACTGCCGCAGTGACATCGACAATCTGAATCAGGCAGTAACGCTCGGCATCGCCGAGTGGAACAATGGTCACCGCCTGGCTCAGACGGGCGGTTGGCCGCGCCGGTTCCGCATAGAGCGGAAAAGGGGAGCGGTGTAGCGATTGTGAAAGCAGGGAAGATAAATTGTGACCAATGGCCTGACGGATCGCATCGCCAACGCGGTGATAGGTCAGGTCCGGGAAGACGGAAAAAAAGTCTTCGCCAACGGTGTCGCTGGCCGCCCGCCCGGTATGCGTCTCTAACCACGCATTCCACAGCGCGATACGGTACTGCGCATCCACGAGGATGACACCGAGGCTGAGGGCTGAAAACGCATCCAATAACAACTTATCTTTCATGATTAATGCATTCCGCTGGGAACACTACCGGATTCTAAACGGCTGATATAAAGCCGAACCTGCTCGCGTAAGTCGCACAGAGCGGACATATCGAGGATAAACGCGAGATAGCCCTGGATCTGCTGGCGCTCGAGCGCAAAATCAATGCGCAGCATCATAACCAGCGGATCGTTCTCATCTTTTTCCGGGTTGAGGATCTCTTCGCTGCTGCCAACCCGCACCACTGGCAGCGAACCCTGTAGCTCTTTCTGGAACATATTTGCCAGCGTGCCGACACAGGCATTGAGCACGATATTGCCAATCTCGCTCATCGCTTCGCGCTCCATCTCGCCCAGTTCGTGCGCCGGGATCAGATCGCCGACCATCATGCGGACGATTTCAAAACTCGCGGCTTCCGGAAACATCAGAATCGCTTCGGTGGCATAGGCCCCTTCGTAATGCTGGCTAATGCCGAACAGCGATACGCCAGCACCCATCTCGTCGGCCGCTTTCGAGCGCGGCGTAAAGCGGATGGTCGGTACCGACATGCGCACCTCTTCGTTGACGATGTTGCTCATCGCCGCCGCTGCGTGGCCGACGCCGATGTTGAAGATCTCCATCAGGCTGTCTGCTTCAATCTCGCTGATATCGGGCAACTCGGTCATGGCTGGCTCTCCAGACGTTTCAGCATCTCGTGAAGCTGCGGCTCTTTCAGCGGTTTTGGCAGAAAGCCGAGGCCCATCTCTTCGGCGGCAGCCTGCACGGAGTTCTGCACGTTGGCGGTAAGCAGCACGATGTGGGTCTGCGGGTGCGTCTGACGCAGGCGTGACGCCGCTTCAATACCACCAATGCCGGGCATATTCACATCAAGCAGAATCAGATAGGGGGTGTTCGCCGCGGCATGGGCAATCGCCTCTTCGCCCGTACCGGCCTCATCAATGCTCCAGTCGCTGTGCAAGTTAAGAACATACTGGCGGGAAATCATGCGTGACAGGCGGCTGTCATCGACAATCAGAATATATCTGGACATCATTCATTCTCATTTTAGGATTCAGGGCCTGAAACCAGAACAATGCTTTACTTCCGGACCTCCTCCCTGAGCAGTGCTGAACGATATGCCACCGTTATGCGTTTGGGGTAACGCGCGGTTTTATCGTCTCCTTTCTGAAATGGCGATCCTGGATTGCACGCATGGCCTGCTACTTTCAGTTAAGTCACCTTATTCATCGGCAATATTGCGCAAACAATTAGCCCTCAATTTTGCGCACCGCGACGTAAAGATGAAAATTTAACCTTGAACCCGGCCAGGCTCTCTGGCTATCCTGTGCGCCGACGAACTCCTCGTCTCACTGGAGCGCACCCGGAAAATGAACAAACACGACTGATGAATCCACTACCTTGTTAAACGCTCGCGCGTTGGCAAGGCCGTTAACGATCTCATTCAGGAGTGCTTATGGCTCATTGTGCGCAGTCACCCGCCTTTATTTTGCATCAGGTCACCTGTCAGTTTGCGACGGGCGAAACCCTTTTTGGCCCGCTGAATTTAACCCTCGACGCCTCGCTGTGCGGGCTGGTGGGGCGTAACGGCGTTGGCAAAACCCAACTTCTACACCTGCTTGCCGGGCAATCTCAGCCCGCGTTTGGGCATATCGAATCCGCAGTGCGCTGGGCGTATGTCGCGCAGCAACACACCCTCTCTGCGCACACCACCCTGGCGCAGCTGCTCGGCTATGGCGAGATCTTCGCCGCGCTGGAGCGCGTGTTACAGGGGGGCTATCAGCCCGCCGATCTGGAGTTACTCGACGGTCAGTGGGATCTGCCTGAGCGGCTTGAGGCCGCCTTTCAACACGCTAATCTGCCGCCGTTCGCGCCGGACAAACCGGCTGCCGCACTGAGCGGCGGCGAGCGCGTTCGGGCGCTGCTCTGCGGCGCGTTTATGACCGGCGCGGATTACCTGTTACTGGATGAACCGACTAATCACCTCGATGGAGAAGGGCGGGCATGGTTTAGCGACCTGCTCCGGCAGCATAAAGGCGGTGCCCTGATCGCCACTCACGACCGGCACCTGCTCGGCGAGATGTCGCGCATTGTTGAACTGACGCCCGCCGGGCTTCGCAGCTACGGCGGCAATTACGCTGATTATGAGCAGCAGCGCGACGCGCAGCAGCAGGCCGCCCGCGCGATGCTGGATCATGCCGCCGTTGAGCGTCGGCGAGCGCGCAGCCGAATGCAGAAGGAGCACGACGCCAGCCTGCGGCGTTCGGCGAAAACGCTGCGCACCGTCGATACCCTCAACATCGCCTCCTTTGAGCGGGTGAAATATAAAAACCTCGCCAAAGAGCGCCCGGCGAGCTGGCGCAAGCAGCATCAACAACAAAATGAGGTACTTAATGCTGCGGTCACCGAGGCGCGTGAGCGAGTAGAGGAGGAGATGCCGATGCTGTTTACGCTACCCGGCAGCCAGGTGCCGCCGGGCAAACAGGTGCTGGTGCTCGACGAGGTGGTGCTGCCGCACATCGCGCTTTCTCCCCTGAGCCTGCGCATCGACGGCCCGCTGCGCGTCGCCATTCGTGGGCCAAATGGCTGCGGTAAGTCGACGCTGCTAAAGGCGATCCTCGGTGAGTTAGCGCCGCTGGCAGGCGAATGCCACCGCTCGGTCAGCTGCGCCTGGCTTGATCAGCATCTCTCGCGGTTTGATCTCTCGTTATCGGTGCTTGAGCACCTTCAGCGAGGCAACTCACTGCTGGAGGAGGGGGTGCTGCGCAGCCGTCTGGCGCAGTTACAGCTGGGCGCGGAGAAGGTGATGTTGCCGCTGGCGGCCCTGAGCGGCGGCGAGCGGTTGAAGGCGGCGCTTGCCTGCGTGCTCTGGCAGCGCGATGCCACGCAGCTGTTACTGCTCGACGAGCCGACCAACCATCTCGATCTCGCTTCCACCCGCGCGATTGAAGCGGCGCTGGCAGATTTTCCCGGCACAATGCTGGTGGTTTCACACGATGAGGCGTTTCTTGCCGGGCTTGGGCTGACGCACAGCCTGACGTGGCAGGTCAGCGGATGGTGCTGGCAGCAAGCGTGAGCGGGCAACCAATTCTCGTAGTCAATCCTGCTCTAAACTTGAGTGATGAAAATAAACGCGATACGGTTGCCTGCTGTTAATAAGAAGTAACATAAGTGAAAGCGATAGATATGCTCACGCTGTTTAGCCCCGGCTCGACAGCTTCTGCTACGCCACCGCCGCAAGGAAACGATGATGAATCTGCCAGGAATGAACCCCGAACGAAATCTGCCGGGGTATGAATTTGCCCGTATGACCGGTGCAGGAGCGAGTGATTTTGATTTTAAAGCCCTCGGCGCCGCAATGGATTGTACCCGTGAATTTGCCGACGCAGGCATCATCTATGCCGATGGCCCCGAGCGTTATCTGGTGCGTCCGAGTAAACGCCATCCCAACGGGCAGAGCGGCATCGTCACTCACGTTATCGTCACCAAAGCCGCCGCCCAGCCGACCAACTCCAGCAACGGTAAAGCGCTGACGGAAGCGGTCTCTGCAACGTCGATGGGCACCGAGATCGCCTCGACGGTGCTCTCCTGCGGGGCGATGCTTATCACTGCGGGCGTGATGGCCGCCGGTACCGTCGCCACACCGCTCACCGCGGGCGGCAGCACCGTGCTGGTGGCGATTGGCTATGCGGGCACGGCGGCGACCGGTTTGCAGTGCCTTAACGGCATCTATCGCGTGTACGATCTGGTGGAGAACGGCGGTGAAAACGTCGCCTGGCTTGATTCCCAGGAGTGGTATGTCGCCACTTCAACTTCGCTGGATCTTGTCTCACTGGCGAGCGCCGGTGGCGCGCTGAAAGAGGCGCTGGCAACCTGGAAAGCGATGAAGTCGGTCTCCTCGCTGAAAGCGACGCAGTGGCTGAAAGAGTATCCGCGCCAGGATCGCGCCCGTCTGACGGAGCTGATTATCCGCGCGCAGAACCCCGGTATCAGCAATAAAGGCATCAAGGCCGCCATCCGCGCCGGGCTCTATCCGAAACGCTTCCCCGTCGAGCCGGTCCAGGTTGAACTGACCCGTCAGTTGGGCCAGGTGGTGACCAGCGCAGCGGCACTGGCAGGCAGCGCGGTGAGTGGCGTTATTGCCGCACCGGGCAACGTGCCGCGCACCGGGCGCTATATCGTCGGGACCATTCAGTCGCTGGCGGTGATCTGATGTCGTTGTTAAGCTGGCTGACGGGATCGGTGTTCTACGATTTATGGCAGCACGGGCGTGAAATCGAGCCGCTGATCGCGCGCAAAGATGAACGCGTCCTGTCGCGCTCCACGCCCGAGCTGGAGCGCCATTTTGACAAAACCGCCGTCGAGCAGCCGCGCCAGAACGGCTTCCCGGTGGCGTTTGTAATGCTGCTGCTGCTAGTGGCGTTTGCGCTCAATCTGCTTTCCCTGCTGCGCCTCTTGCCGGGGCTGACGCCGCCGCTACACGCGCTCGCCTTTTTTGCTCCTGCGCTGGTGGTGCTGGCGACCACCATCAGCAGCATGTTTATGCTGGCGCGCGGCTTTAGCGCCGGGCTTGCCGGTTTCGCGTATCTCTTTAGCGGCTTGCTGCTGGTCACCGTGGCGCAGTTGGTGATTAATCTGCTGACGGGCGGCGGTGCGGCGATACCGTTGCTGATTGCATTGGCGGCATTAGTCGGGTGTCGGCGGTTGCTTAATGGCGAAGGGTTTGTGGTGTTTGCGCTCTACTGTCGAACAGCGCGTCTGACAAAAGTGGCGAGGACGTTGCGGTTGAAGTCTCGTTAAGGCGGGAAAAACATAAACCCCCGGCGTGGCGGGGGCTCTGACCGTTGCAGCTTAGTCAATAAGCTGCTTGCTGAGCATCGGATTCGAATGAATCAGGCGCATCAGTTTCATCTCGGTGGCGGTGGGTGTTATACGTTGTGATTCCCACTCATGCACCATTGAGACAGAGACTCCCATCGCACGAGCGAAGTCATCAATCTTCAGACCGGTTCCACGTCGCAATTGTTCAAAGTCACTAAAGGAATTCGGCTTCTTGCTCAGGGTTCCCGTCTGCGCAACATCTTTCTTAAATACGATCTGTTCGAGACTGCTCATCAGTTCAAACATCGGGTCTTTGTACTCCATTGAGCACTCCTCATAAAATCACACAGCGGATATCGTGATACAGCCTGATAAGAGTAGTCGGAAAAAAACCTGGCGTATGATTTCGCCAGTGATTATTTACGTTGTAAGCGGGGTAGATGCGCGCAAAATGCACCTTCTGCCGCTTAAGTTTTGTTTAATTGATTGATTAATAAGAGAGCGATTTTGCTCGGTATAAATTTGTAAATCGTCAGCAAAAATTTGGATTAAGAATAATCTGACCGCGATCACGGAAAATATCGTGCCAAAACGGATCCGCACGCTTTTGTGTGTAATGAAGGGGTATCTTGCGAGGCTGACCTGGACTATCCTTGTAGGCCGTTGGGCACGCGTGTGCCGAGAAGCGGTTTTATGGGTGAAAGGAGTAATAAAATGGCGACAGGACAGTCCTGCTCTCGCTGGTTTGCGTCTCTTGCGGCGCTATTAATGGTGGTAAGCCTGAGTGGGTGTTTTGATAAAGAAGGCGATCAACGTAAAGCGTTTATCGATTTCCTGCAGAATACGGCAATGCGCAGCAGCGAACGTCTGCCAGCGCTGACGGCGGATCAGAAAAAACAGTTCGGCCCGTTTGTCTCTGATTATGCGGTTATCTATGGCTATTCCCAGCAGGTAAACCAGGCGATGGATTCCGGTCTGCGCCCGGTCGTTGATAGCGTTAACGCCATCCGCGTTCCGCAGGATTATATGACGCAGCGCGAGCCGCTTCGCCAGGCCAACGGTTCTCTCGGCGTGCTGAGCCAGCAGTTGCAGAACGCGAAAATGCAGGCCGATGCTTCTCATGCCGCGCTCAAGCAGGCAGACGATCTGAAACCGGTCTATGACCAGGTTTACACCAAAGTGGTGACCAACCCGGCTAACGCGCTGCAACCGCTGATCCCGGCGGCGCAGGTCTTCACCCAGCAGCTGGTGCAGGTGGGCGACTTTATCGCGCAGCAGGGCACGCAGGTGAGCTTTACGGCGAACGGCATTCAGTTCCCGACCTCCGAGCAGGCCAGCCAGTATAACGCGCTGATTGGGCCGCTGGCGGCGCAGCATCAGGCGTTTACCCAGGCCTGGACGGCAACCGTCTCAGGAATGAAATAAGTAATAAGGCTACGGTGAAGCGCGGTTGCTAATGGCTGGCGCGACACCTGTACCATCCGCGCCTGAAAGGAACGGCCTGTTAATGGCCGTTCCGCTTCTCTTCAGGCAGACGAGGAAGCTATGTCAGCGCTTTTTCCTCTACATTCATCTGTCACAGTGAATCTTCGCAAACAAGTCGCCGTAAATGGCTGAGCCAGCCCATCGCCTTTACCCATGAACGCGGTTAGATTTCAACGTAGAGGTTATTTATCAGTGGAGATAACCAAATACTTACATTTTGTTCCATGGATACTCGTTGGAATAAACATCTTTTATTCCTTAAAAGGAATAAAAGTAAATAAAGAAGAGAACACGCTAATCAGGCAGTGGAACAGCAGAGGAAAATGGCAAGGTGAAGTGACCGCTGCCTCCGTTGTTGAGTGGAAGCAGCTGAGCGTCATGCATAATTTTGACTACTTCTACCTGTTCACGCTGGAATGCAGTATCAGCGGGAAAAAAACGGTACTGAAAGCCGCGGGCGTGATACCGGTATCGCAAGTGAAGCTCATCAAGAAGGGCGCGTCTGTAGTGCTCAAATACACTCTTAACCCTCCAAAAACTGCCGTTGAAAACATTGTCGATCCCGAGGGGCAAGAGGCTGTCGATTTACCGTAGCAGTAAGCGGATGCAGGCATAAAAAAAGAGGCGATACAATCGCCTCTTTTTTATTGCTGAATTGACCTTAGCGGACGACCTGCGGGTTAACGCAGTTCTGCTCCACCTTGCCATTGAGCGCATCAATCAGGTTATCGACCGCGCAGGCCGCCATGTTGTAGCGCGTCTCATGGGTCGCAGAACCGATATGCGGCAGTGCCACGACGTTGGGCAGCGACAGCAGCGGTGAGTCCGCTGGCAGCGGCTCCTGCTCAAATACATCCAGCCCGGCGGCGTGGATTTCGCCGTTTTGCAGCGCCTCAATCAGCGCCGCTTCATCCACTACCGGACCGCGTCCGGCATTAATAAAGATGGCGGTTTTTTTCATCATCGCGAACTGCGCTTTGCCGATCAGATGCTGCGTCTCTTCAGTGAGCGGCAGCACTACACAGACAAAATCGGACTCCTGCAATACCGTTTCCAGATCGCAATGGCGCGCCTGAAAGCGCGCTTCCGCTTCGGCGTGCTGGCTGCGGGCGTGGTAAAGAATCGGCATGCCGAAGCCACAGTGCGCGCGCTGCGCCAGTGCCAGGCCAATGCGCCCCATACCGACAATACCCATCGTTTTATGGTGTACATCAATGCCGAACCAGTCCGGCCCAATGCTTTTGGTCCATTCGCCTGCTTTGACCCGCTCAGCCACATCCACCACCCGGCGGGCGCTGCTCAGCACCAGCGCCATAATGGTGTCTGCCACGGTTTCGGTCAGCACGGTTGGCGTGTGCATCAGGGCAATCTTGCGCGCGTTCAGCGCATCCACATCAAAATTGTCATAGCCCACCGAGATGGTCGAGGTGGCACGCAGCTGCGGCATCTTCTCCAGCAGCGCGCTATCCACCGTCTGGCTGGAGCCTAACAGCCCCTGCGCGTTGGCAAATGCCTCGGCATGTTGCTGCACCGTTTCAGGTTTCAGGTTAGCAACCTGGGTCACGGTAAAGTGCGTCTCCAGTCGTGCGAGCAGATCATCGGGCAAGGCTTTGTACAGGATGATAGATGGCTTCATGCGGTTCTCCCTTGTGACGGTGCGCCTGCCGGAATCTGCTTATTGTTAGCAGGCTTAACAATTAAAGTAAGCCATACAGAGGCGAAAAGTGCCACCCCCATAAATATGTACGAAGCGGACGGGCTGCCGGTCGCGCCGTTGAGGTAGCCGACAAACCACGAGCCGCAGAATGAGCCGAGCGCGCCCATGCTGTTGATTAACGCCATTGCGCCGCCCGCCACATTACGCGGCAGCATCTCCGGGATAATCGCGAAGAAGGGGCCATACGGCGCGTACATCGCCGCCCCGGCAATCACCAGCAGGGTGTAGGAGATCCAGAAGTGATTCGCGCCCACGGCCCACGAGCCGATAAAGGCGAACGCGCCAATCAGCAGCAGCGGCCAGACAAAGAGTTTGCGGTTTTGCAGCTTATCGGAGGCCCAGGAGGCGAGGATCATGGCAATGGTCGCCGCCAGGTAAGGTACGGAAGAGAGCCAGCCCACTTCCACCATGCCGAGGTTGTCGCCGCCGCTGCGAATAATCGACGGCAGCCACAGCACAAAGCCATACACGCCGATGCTCCACGCGAAATATTGCAGGCAGAGCAACACCACATTGCGCGAGCGGAAGGCTTCGCTGTAGTTACGAACCGCTTTAATGCCCTGCTGCTCTTTATCAAGCTGCGTTTGCAGCGCGCGCTTCTCATCTTCGCTCAGCCACTTCGCCTGGCTCGGTTTATCTTTTACCAGTACCCACCAGCAGAAGGCCCAGATCACCGCCGGTACGCCTTCGATGATAAACATCTCACGCCAGCCGAAAGACTGGATCAGGTAGCCGGAGACCACCGACATCCACAGCACCGTGACCGGGTTACCGAGGATTAAAAAGGTGTTCGCCCGCGAGCGCTCCGATTTGGTAAACCAGTTACTGATGTAAATCAGCATCGCTGGCATCACCGCCGCTTCCACCACGCCGAGGATAAAGCGGATGGCGGCCAGCATCGGAATATTGCTCACTACGCCGGTCAGCGATGCGCAGGCACCCCACAAAATCAGGCAGATAAAGATCAGCTTGCGCACGCTGCGCCGTTCGGCGTAGACCGCGCCGGGGATCTGGAAGAAGAAGTAGCCGAGGAAGAAGAGCGCGCCCAGCAGCGAAGAGACGCCTTTGGTGATGCCGAGATCGTCGTTAATCCCGGCCGCGGAGGCGAAGCTGAAGTTCGCGCGATCGAGGTAGGCCAGACTGTAGGTGATAAACACAATCGGCATGATATAGAGCCAGCGTTTGGCTGAGTTGGTGGCGTTGCTCATAAGGTTGCCTCTATGGTTGAGGTTATTTTCCACCTGTCATGTAGGGTACAGGCGGTTTGAGTATCCGCGAAACGGGCGCTTACAGCGCGCCCAGCTCCGCGCGGGTTGGCAATCCTTCGCTGTCGCCGGGCACCTGAATCGCCCGCGCACCGATGGCATTGCCCCGGCGCACCGCATCGTGCAGCGTTTTTCCTTCCAGCAGGGCGCTGATCACCCCGACGGCAAAACCATCGCCTGCGCCAACGGTATCGACGACGTTCTCGACAATAACCGGCGCAACCGCCCCCTGTTCGCCCTCGGCGGTTTTAAACCACGCGCCGTCAGGGCCGGTTTTGATAATTACCGCCTTCACGCCGCGTTGCAGATAGAAATCAGCAATCCCTTCCGGTGTCTGCTGACCGGTGAGAATTACGCCCTCTTTCTGCCCCGGCAGCACCCAGTCTGCCTGGAAGGCGAGTGCGTTGAGCTTCTCGACCATCTCCGCTTCGCTCTTCCACAGCACCGGGCGCAGGTTGGGATCAAACGACAGGGTTTTGCCCTGCGATTTCATCGCCTTCGCCGCATGCTCCAGCAGGGCGTAAGAGGTGGTGGAGATCGCCGCCGCCACGCCGCTCATATGCAGGTGGCGCGCATCGCTGAACAGCGCGGCGTTAAAATCCTCCGGCGAAAGGTGGCTGGCAGCGGAGCCCTTGCGGAAATACTCCACAATGGGATCGGTTCCATCGTCGCATTTCGATTTCAGCTGAAAACCGGTCGGGTAGCGGGTATCCAGCGTCACGCCGGAGGTATCAATCCCCTCTTTGCGCAGCGTGTTGAGGATAAAGCGGCCAAAGCTGTCATCGCCGACGCGGCTGACCCAGCTCACTTTCAGCCCCAGACGCGCAAGACCGGTGGCAACATTTAATTCGGCACCGGCCGCCCGTTTAATAAAGTGCCCGGCCTCGGCGAGATCGCCGGTTTCGGTGGCGACAAACATTGCCATCGCTTCGCCAAGGGTGATGACATCCAGCGCGTTATGCATGGCTGAACTCCTTACGCAGCAGAGAGACATAGTGGCGGGTTACGGCAGTCAAATCGTCGCCCTCAAGCGGAAACTCAATGCCACGCGGTACATCGCCAGGCAGTGCATCGAGCAGCGCCAGCCATCGCGGGTTTTCGGCATTCGGTGGTGTTGCGCAGTGCTTATCGCCTGCGCGGTCAACGGCTTTGACATGCACATAACTGACGGCGGGCGCGAGCTGGCGCGCGGCCTCTTCCGGCTCATCGCCAACCCACAGCCAGTTGCCGGTATCAAAGGTGAGCGTGACGGGGAGGTGCGCAGTGTGACAGGCGGCTTTAAAGCGCAGCATTGGCGCGAGCTTGCCGCACTCAGTTTGATCGTTTTCCACTACCAGCGGCACATCGCTTGCCGCCAGCCAGCCACGCAGGGTCTCCAGCACGCCGTTATCTTTGAAATGACCCAGCGAGACTTTCAGCCACAGCGCTTTTAGCGTGCGGGCCTCTTCCAGCAGGGCGGGCAGGCGCGGGTTTAATGTGCCATCGGCCAGGCAGAGCGGCTCCGGCGCGGAGTAGCAGACCAGCAGGTTGTGCATATCGATGGCGAAGGCCAGCGAGGGCAGATGCGACAACTCTTCGTCGTTCAGCAGTTCGCGGCGAATCTCCACGCCGTCGGCACCGGCATCGGCAATGATCGGCAGCGTGCCGACCTGGCCGCCCAGCGCCGCCACCTGGTCATGGCCATAGGCGGCGGTAACAACAATAATTTTTCTTTTCATCTTCCGGTTCCCCGATAACGGCAGGGTGATTAGCTTCCATTAACGCTAGATGGAACCGGTTCCAAAGAAAAGTTCACTGTGTCGAATTTATGATCGGCATCACGAAGAGGAGAATTAACGCGACGTGGAGCCGCGCACGATCAGTTCGCCGGAGAAAACCCGCTCGTGCACCGTGTCGCTGTGGCCCTCAATGCGGCGCACCACCTGCTCGACGGCGGCAAAACCGATCTGCCAGGTCGGTTGTTTGAGGGTGGTAATGCCCACACCTGCCAGCTCTGCCCACTCCAGCTCATCAAAGCCGAGCAGGCCGATATCGCTGCCCCAGTTCAGCCCAATACGCTTAAGCGATCGCGCCACTTGCAGGGTCAACGCGCCGTTGGCAGAGATCACCGCTTTGCGCATGCCGCGGTGGCGGGCATGGAACTGGCGCAGGGTGTTATCCAGCTGCGCCGCTTCGTGCAGCACCACTTCCGCATCTTCCGCTACCACGCCAGGGTAGCGGGCAAGGGTGGAGTGAAAAGCGTTTAGCCTTTCGCGGCGAGTGTTGACGGTGCCCAGCGGTTCGCTGAGGAACAGCAGGGCTTCAAAACCCTGCTCGATAAGGTGCTCGGTGGCGGTGGTGGCGGCCTGGGTGTTATCCAGCCCGACGACATCGCAGGCGAAATCAGGAATTTTGCGGTCAATCAGCACCATCGGCAGGGAGGATTGTTGCAGGCGGTTTAGCCCCTCTTCGCGCATACCCACGGCGTTCACCACAATCCCCTCCACCTGGTAGCTACGCAGCAGGTCAAGGTAGTGCAGCTCCTGATCGACTTCGTTATTGGTATTACAGACCAGCGGCGTAAATCCCTTTTCGCGGCAGGCGGCTTCGATGCCGCTCAGCACGTGCACGGAGTAGGGATTGGTGATATCGGCGATAATCAGCCCGATAAGCCGGGTGCGCCCGCGCTTAAGACCGCGCGCCATCAGGCTTGGGCGGTAATCGAGTGCGGCGATGGCCTGCTCAATACGCGCCAGCAGGGCATCGGAAAGCAGATGTTTTTCACCGTTGAGATAGCGTGAAATACTGGTTTTGCCGGTGTTGGCCGCTTTCGCCACATCGCTGATGGTTGGGCGCGTCGTTTTCGCCATTGTTGCTTCCCTCGCCGTAACTGGTTGCCCACACCTTAGCGCGAAATCGCGGGCAATCAAGCACTAACCTGCGCTTATCACCCGGCGCGCGGCGGTAATGACGTTTAATTCTTTGCCAAACGCGCCCCGCCGTGGATGATAGAGCGCAAACAACACATCCGACACCACCTGCAAGCTATTCAGGAGCGCGCTTTGGCAAACTCTGCTATCAAAACAGTTCTTACGGCGGCCCACTGGGGCCCGATGCTGGTCGACACCGATGGTGAAAAGGTGCTCGCCTCACGCGGCGCGCTGCCAACGCCTTTCCCCAACTCGCTGCAAAGCGTGGTGCAGGAGCAGGTGCACAGCGAAACGCGCGTGCGCTACCCGATGGTGCGCAAAGGCTTTCTCGCTTCGCCCGACAGCCCGCAAGGCGTGCGCGGGCAGGATGAGTTTGTGCGCGTCAGCTGGGATCAGGCACTGGATCTGATCCATCAGCAGCACAAACGTATTCGTGACAGCTATGGCCCGTCATCAATCTTTGCGGGTTCCTACGGCTGGCGCTCCAACGGCGTGCTGCACAAAGCCGCCACGCTGTTACAGCGCTATATGAGCCTCGCGGGCGGCTACACCGGCCATCTGGGGGATTACTCCACTGGTGCCGCGCAGGCGATTATGCCGCACGTGGTTGGCGGCAACGAAGTTTACCAGCAGCAGACCAGCTGGCCGCTGATCCTTGAGCATAGCGACGTAGTGGTGCTGTGGAGCGCCAACCCGCTAAACACCCTGAAGATTGCCTGGAACGCCTCGGATGAGCAGGGGATTCCTTACTTTGACGCGCTGCGCAACAGCGGCAAGCGGGTGATCTGTATCGATCCGATGCGATCGGAGACCGTTGATTTCCTCGGCGACCGCGCGGAGTGGATCGCGCCGCATATGGGCACCGACGTGGCGCTGATGCTCGGCATCGCCCATACGCTGGTAGAGAACGGCTGGCAGGATAATGATTTTCTCTCCCGTTGCACCGTGGGCTACGAGATTTTTGCCGCCTACCTCACCGGCGAAAGCGATGGCGTGGCGAAAACGGCGGAGTGGGCAGCAGGCATCTGCGGCATCGAAGCGGCTAAAATCCGCGAACTGGCGGACGTTTTCCATAAAAACACCACCATGTTGATGGCAGGCTGGGGGATGCAGCGCCAGCAGTTTGGCGAGCAAAAACACTGGATGCTGGTGACGCTGGCGGCGATGCTTGGGCAGATCGGCACGCCGGGCGGCGGGTTTGGCCTCTCTTATCACTTTGCCAACGGCGGTAACCCGACACGCCGCGCCGCGGTGCTCGCTTCAATGCAGGGGCTGGTCAAAGGCGGCACCGACGCAGTACATAAATTCCCCGTCGCGCGCATTGTTGAAGCGCTGGAGAACCCCGGCGCGCCTTACCAGCATAACGGCATCAACGGACACTTCCCGGATATCCGCTTTGTCTGGTGGGCGGGCGGCGCAAACTTTACCCATCATCAGGATACCAACCGCCTGATCCGCGCCTGGCAGAAGCCAGAACTGGTGGTGATCTCCGAGTGTTTCTGGACGGCTGCGGCGAAACACGCCGATATCGTGCTGCCCGCTACCACTTCGTTTGAGCGTAACGATTTGACGATGACCGGCGATTACAGCAACCAGCACCTGGTGCCGATGCAGCGCGTGGTGCCGCCGCAGTTTGAGGCGCGCGATGACTTCGAGGTGTTTGCTGACTTAAGCGAGCGCTGGGAAGCGGGCGGGCGCGAACGCTTTACCGAAGGGAAGAGCGATCTGCAGTGGCTGGAGACCTTCTACAACATCGCCGGTGAGCGCGGGGCGAGCCAGCAGGTAACGCTGCCGCCGTTTGCTGAGTTCTGGCAGGCAAACCAGCTGATTGAGATGCCACAGAGCGAGCAGAACGCGCGCTTTGTGCGTTACGCCGATTTCCGTCGCGATCCGCAGGCGCACCCGCTGAAAACGCCGAGCGGTAAAATCGAAATCTTCTCTGAGCGCATTAAAAGCTTTGGCTATGCCGACTGCCCGCCGCATCCGACATGGCTGGAGCCAGATGAGTGGCATGGCAATGCCGAGCCGGAGCAGCTGCAGGTGCTCTCTGCGCACCCCGCGCATCGCCTGCACAGCCAGCTCAACTTTACTCGTCTGCGCGAGGAGTATGCGGTTGCCGGGCGCGAGCCAATTACGCTCCATCCGCTCGATGCGCAGGCGCGCGGTATCGCGCCGGGCGATGTGGTGCGGGTGTGGAACCAGCGCGGGCAGGTGCTGGCGGGCGCGGTGGTGAGCAGCGGTATTAAGCCTGGCGTGATCTGTATTCATGAAGGGGCATGGCCGGATCTTGAGCCAACGGCGGACGGGCTGTGTAAAAACGGCGCGGTGAACGTGCTGACTAAAGATTTGCCCAGCTCGCGGCTGGGCAATGGCTGCGCGGGGAATACGGCGCTGGCGTGGGTTGAGAAGTATCGCGGCCCGGCGCTTACGCTGACGGCGTTTGATCCGCCTGCCAGCTCATGATCCACGTCGGATGACCGGTCTCCTCCTGCCATGCGCTTTCGGTAATGGTAAAGCCCTGCGCATGGTAGAAGTTCACCGCCCGCTCATTCTGCTGGTAAACCTCAAGGCTTAAGCGGGGAAAGTGCTGTTTAACATGGTTAATCAGCGCTTTCCCGAACCCCAGGCCAAACGCCTGCGGGCGCACAAACAGCGCGCCGATAAACTGCTCATCCATCACGCTGACAAAGCCCTGCAATTCGCCCTCCTGCTCAGCGACCCAGGTTTTCGCCGACGGAAGGTAGGCGTCGCGCACCAGCGCTTCGCTCTCCTGCCAGTAGCTGGCCTGAATAAAGGGGTGGGCGAGGGTGGTGCTCTCCAGCCACAGCGCCAGCAGCGGAGTTAAATCTTCACTGTTCCATGCGCGAATCATGCGTTCCTCCCGGGTAACAGATGCAGCCGACGACGTGGTCATTAACCAGACCGCAGGCCTGCATAAAGGCATAACAGATAGTTGAACCAACAAATTTGAAGCCGCGTTTTTTCAGCGCTTTTGATAAGGCGTCGGAGACGGGCGTTGAGGCAGGGATCTCTGCGAGCAGGGCGGCGTGCGCGATCTGTGGCTGGTTATCGACGAACCCCCAGACAAAATCTGAAAATGACTCGCCGTTGGCTTCCATCGCCAGGTAGGCGCGCGCATTACCAATAATCGCTTCAATCTTGCCACGATGGCGAATAATCCCGGCATTTTGCAGTAAATTATCGACATCCTGCGCCGTCATGGCGGCGACGCGCTGCGGGTCAAAGTTATAGAAGGCGTGACGGTAATTCTCCCGCTTTTTCAACACCGTAATCCACGACAGCCCCGCCTGCTGCCCTTCGAGGCAGATCATCTCGAACAGCTTTTTGCCCTCTCTTTGCGGCACGCCCCACTCGTTATCGTGATAATCGAGATAGAGCGGGTCCTGCGTAACCCAACCACAACGCTGCATATCCATACTCCGTTTGTGAAGGAAAAATAAACGTCGGCCTGCCTTGACGTAAACTCCAGAAAGACAATATTTATTACAGGGCTTTTGCCCGTTCTAACAACGATAACAATTACGCCGAGTTCGGCTCTTCTCTGGAGTCGTAAAATAATGAAAACAACCCGCAGTGGCCTGATGATGTCGCTGCTGCCTGCCTGTCTGCTTTTTTCTCAGACGGCGGCGGCGTGGCAGCAAGAGTATGTCGGTGCTGATGACACCGATGGACGCTATCGCTGGGATAGCGAACGGCAACCCCGTTATAACGATATTCTTGAAGAGCGCATTCGTTCGACGCAAAACTCGCCGGGGCTGGCCATTAATCTCCCCGACACGTCGCCGCTCGATACGATTAGCACCATGAGCCTTGGCTGGAATATTCCGCTCTCAAGTAAAGTCACTACCGGCCCGGTGGCGGTGTGGCACTACGATGGCTCAACGACCTCAATGTATAACGAATTCGGCGACAGTGCGACCAACGTGCAGTACAGCGATCCGCTGTGGCACGCCAGCGTCAGTTCGCTGGGCTGGCGCGTCGATAGCCGCTTTGGCGATCTGCGTCCGTGGGCGCAAATTAGCGTTAACCAGCAGTTTGGCGAAAACGTCTGGAAGAGCCAGTCGGGCCTTTATCGCCTTACCGCCGCCAACCAGTATGGTAACTGGATGGATGTCACGCTGGGGGCCGATATGCTGCTCAACCCGCACCTCGCGGCCTACGCCTCAATGTCGCAATCGGAAAACGAGACCTGGGGGCAAAACTACCTCTACAGCATGGGGGTCAGCGCCCGTTTTTAGCTCGATTAAAACAATCTTTTTACACTCTTGAAACAATAGCGGCGCGTTTTATATTGATAGTATGTACTAACTCACACTTAGTATTCGCCGCAGTGATATTTCGCGCGGTCATTCATTCCCGCTTAGCGGCATTTCATTCCTCTCTCGCTGCATTTCATGCCTTTTTTACCCAGGCATGAAATGCGCTTCGTTATGGTTGTCGGCAGTGAATTCCTTTTTATTCTTCTGCGGGACAACTGCCATGAATAGTTCCTTTGCTCAACACACTCGCTGGCTGACGCTGGTCGGCACCATCATCACGCAGTTTGCGTTAGGATCGGTTTACACCTGGAGTTTGTTCAATAGTTCGCTGGCGGAAAAACTGGGCGAGCCGGTAAGCCAGGTCGCGTTTTCCTTTGGCCTGCTGAGCCTTGGCCTCGCGCTCTCCTCCTCCGTAGCCGGTAAACTGCAGGAGCGTTTTGGCGTGAAGCGCGTCACCATCGCCTCCGGCCTGCTGCTCGGGCTTGGCTTCTTCCTCACCGCGCATGCGACCAATTTGATGATGCTGTGGCTCAGCGCAGGTGTGCTGGTTGGCCTGGCAGATGGCGCGGGCTACCTGTTAACCCTCTCTAACTGCGTGAAGTGGTTCCCGGAGCGCAAAGGGCTGATCTCCGCCTTCTCTATCGGTTCTTACGGCCTTGGCAGCCTCGGTTTTAAATTTATCGACAGCCATCTGCTGGCGACCGTTGGCCTGGAAAGCACCTTTATGATCTGGGGCGCGATCACGCTGGTGATGATTGTCTTCGGTGCGATGCTGATGACCGATGCGCCGCTGCAGAAAGTCTCCACCGTTAACGGCGTAGTGGAAAATGACTTCACGCTGGCGCAGTCAATGCGTAAACCGCAGTACTGGATGCTGGCAGTGATGTTCCTGACCGCCTGCATGAGCGGCCTGTATGTGATTGGCGTGGCGAAAGATATTGCGCAGGGGATGGTGCATCTGGATATTGCCACTGCTGCTAATGCGGTAACGGTGATTGCAATTGCCAACCTCAGCGGCCGCCTGGTGCTGGGTATCCTCTCTGATAAGATTGCCCGCATCCGCGTGATTACCATTGGTCAGGTGATTTCATTAGTCGGTATGGCCGCACTGCTCTTCGCACCGCTGAATGCCGTGAGCTTCTTTGCCGCCATCGCCTGTGTTGCTTTCAACTTCGGCGGCACCATCACCGTCTTCCCGTCGCTGGTGAGTGAGTTCTTCGGCCTCAACAACCTGGCGAAAAACTACGGCGTGATTTACCTCGGTTTCGGTATCGGCAGCATCTGTGGCTCGATTATCGCCTCACTGTTCGGCGGCTTTTATGTCACCTTCTGTGTCATCTTCGCCCTGCTGATCCTCTCGCTGGCACTCTCCACCACCATTCGCCAGCCGCAGCGCGAGGTCTACCAGCAAGCGCACGCGTAATAACGAACTGGCTACACCTTTGCAGGCCGCGGCAATCGTCGCGGCCTTGTTGTTTTCTGAATTTCTCACGCCATCAACGATTGTTGCGGGCGATCGCAATGCTAACTTTCACGGCCCGCTATGATTTCGCCCTGCCATCCGTTGCGTAAAGGGCGGGGTTCTATATGTACAGGTACTTGTACGTTAGCTATAGTGTCTCGCGTAACAGAACCTGGGAGATGAATATGCAACATGTTAACTACACCGACGCCCGCCAGAACCTGGCCTCGCTGATGCAGCAGGCAAATGACGAGCTGGCACCGATCCTTGTCACCCGCAAAGGGGCTAAAAGCGTGGTGGTTATCGATGCCGAGGAGTTTGCCTCTATGCAAGAGACGCTTCATCTGTTCAGCAACCCGGTCAACGCCGCGCATATTGAGCGCAGCATCCAACAGGCGGAAAGCGGCGACCTACAGGAATATAAATTTGAATGACGCCCAGGATAACGCCGGAAGCGCAAGCTGATATAGATTTCTGGAAGCAGAACGACCCTAAGGTAAAGCAGAAGATTGATACCCTCGTGAGGGATGCGCTTGAGCACCCTTTCCAGGGGCTCGGAAAGCCGGAGGCGCTTAAGCACCATAAGCCGCTCTGGTCGCGCCGCATCACCAAAGAGCATCGACTCGTTTACTACATAAAAGATGACTCGCTGATTATCGTTTCTTGCCGCTACCACTACGTAAATCTTTAATGCCTGGCCTCGCTTTCGCGAGGCTTTTCTCTATCTGCGCCGCACACTTTCCGCAAAGCGACTATCCTTATTAATCAGGTTCATCCAACAGAAGGAGTCACAAATGTCTTTAGAGAAAGTGGTTTACCGTGCTAAAGCGAAAGCAACCGGGGGACGCGATGGCCGTGCAACCTCCTCTGATGGTGTGCTGGATGTCAAACTGGGCGTACCGAAAGAGATGGGCGGCCCTGGCGGCGAAGTGACCAACCCGGAACAGCTTTTCGCAGCGGGCTACTCGGCCTGTTTCCTTGGCGCGCTAAAACACGTGGCGTCGACCGAGAAGAAGAAAGTGCCGCAGGATGCTTACATTGAAGGTCAGGTAGGCATTGGGCCGTTGCCGACCGGTTTTGGTATCGAAGCGCAGCTGGATATCCACCTGCCGGGCATGGATCACAAAGAAGCGGAAGAGCTGGTGCAAAAGGCGCATATTGTCTGCCCTTACTCCAATGCCACTCGCGGTAACATTGATGTAAAACTCAATGTAATCACCTCCTGATAACCCATCGCGGTTAACATTTTTTGCCATCGGCCATCTATTTTTTGTAAATATATGGCCGAATCTTATCTCCCATTGACACTTTTCCCTGCCGCTATGGTCTACTTAGCGCGCTTCAGAAGTTTCACGTATTAACTTCCTTCGCAATTGTTTAGCCTGACGCGTGAATGACTCTCGCTTTCAGGAGCTTTTTCCTCTTTTTTGAGCTGCTTGCATGAACTATATCAAAACGATTACCCAGCAGAAGTTAAGCTTCCTGCTTGCGTTGTATATCGGTCTGTTTATGAATAGCGCTGTGTTTTACCGTCGGTTCGATGGTTACGCGCACGCATTCACCCCGCTGAAAGGGCTCTCCGCTGCCGTGGAGCTGGTCGCGACCGTGCTGGTCACCTTCTTCTTACTACGTGTGCTGTCGCTGTTTGGCCGACGCGTCTGGCGTATTCTGACTTCGCTGATTGTGGTCTTCTCAGCCGCCGCCAGCTACTACATGACTTTCCTTAACGTGGTGATTGGCTACGGCATTATCGCTTCGGTGATGACCACGGATATTGACCTCTCCAAAGAGGTGGTGGGCTGGCAGTTGTTCGTCTGGATCGTGGCAGTGAGCGCGCTCCCACTGCTCTTTATCTGGCACAACCGCTGCCGCGACACCCTGCTGCGCCAGCTGCGTCAGCCTGGCGCGCGCATTCGCAGCGCAGGCCTGGTGGTGTTAGCCGGGCTGCTGGTGTGGGGGCCGATTCGCCTGATGGATGTGCAGCAGAAGCAGACCGAGCGCGCTTCGGGCGTTGATCTGCCAAGCTACGGCGGCGTGGTTGCTAACTCCTATTTGCCCTCCAACTGGCTCTCTGCGCTGGGGCTTTATGCCTGGGCGCGCGTCGATGAGTCTTCAGATAACAGTTCATTGATGAACCCGGCGACGAAGTTTACCTACGTCGCGCCGAAGGATATTGATGATACCTGGGTGGTGTTTATCATCGGCGAGACCACGCGCTGGGACCATATGGGTATGCTCGGCTATGAACGCAATACGACGCCGAAGCTGGCGCAGGAGAAGAACCTCGTCGCCTTCCGCGGTTACTCGTGCGATACCGCGACGAAGCTCTCGTTGCGCTGTATGTTTGTGCGCGAAGGCGGTGCGGAGACCAACCCGCAGCGTACGCTGAAAGAGCAGAATATTTTCGCGGTGCTCAAGCAGCTCGGCTTCTCCAGCGATCTCTACGCCATGCAGAGCGAAATGTGGTTCTACAGCAACACCATGGCGGACAATATCGCCTACCGCGAGCAGATAGGCGCTGAGCCGCGCAACCGTGGCAAGCACGTTGACGACATGCTGCTGGTCGACGAGATGAACCGCTCGCTGGCGGATAACGCCAACGGTAAGCATATGATTATTCTCCACACCAAAGGGTCACACTTTAACTATACCCAGCGTTACCCGCGCAGCTTCGCGCAGTGGAAACCGGAGTGTATGGGCGTCGATCGCAAGTGCAGTAAAGAGGAGATGATCAACTCCTTTGATAACTCGGTGACCTATGTCGATCACTTTATCGACAGCGTGATTGATAAGATGCGCGACCGTAAAGCGATTGTCTTCTACGCAGCGGATCACGGTGAATCGATCAATGAGCAGGAGCACCTGCACGGCACGCCGCGCCATATGGCACCGCCGGAGCAGTTCCGCGTGCCGATGATGGTGTGGATGTCTGATAAATACCTTGAAGACCCGCAGAAGGCGCAGATGCTGGCGCAACTCAAGCAGCAGGTGGCCTATAAAACGCCGCGCCGCCACGTTGAGCTGTACGACACCATTATGGGTTGCCTCGGTTATACCTCGCCGGACGGTGGGATTAACGAGAATAACAACTGGTGCCGTTTACCGGGGCAGGCCGCGAAGTAACGCGCTGCTGGCTTTCTCGCCAGTCAGTTAGCTTTTTTCGATTAAAGGATTGACGGGGCATGTCGGCGGCAGTAAGATGCGCCCCGCATTCGGTGATTGGCGCAGCCTGGTAGCGCACTTCGTTCGGGACGAAGGGGTCGGAGGTTCGAATCCTCTATCACCGACCAAATTTAGAAAAACCCAACCGCAAGGTTGGGTTTTTTGCTTTCTGCGTCCGAAAGAGGATGAGAACCTCCGGGGGTGGAGGTTCGACTCGAGCGCAGCGAGAGAACGTTGCGCAGCAACGGCCCGCAGGGCGAGCCACGCAGTGGCGAGTCATCCTCTGGCACCGACCAAATTTAGAAAAACCCAACCTTACGGTTGGGTTTTTTGCTTTCTGCGTCCGCTCAATTGCCTGATGGCGGCTTCGCCTTATCAGGCCTACGCGATCCAGCAAAATCCTCAATTCCGTAGGCCGGATAAGCGTTCACGCGCCATCCGGCAAACCCACGATCCCGCACCCAATCCATCCGTAAAAAACCAAAACCCGCTGAAATTCCTCTTATCCCTGCTTCCCGCTGCCTGACGGCTATTTTTTGCGATATTCCATCGTATTTATTTATATATCTAACGATCTTTTTTCGCGTTGCTTATGGATAAAGTCAGCATTTTGCGCTGTGCGTTTTAGCGTTCGCGGGATATACCGCTCAGATAATCATCATTGTGATAGAAATTTTTCATAATCTGCATGAATGTTAATCACTGGGTAAGGGCGCTTTATAAGGGGAATATTCTGCCTCTGCGCCTTTAGCATAAATTTCCCTGCTGAATATGGCGGCTTGAACTTTTTTTTAACTTTGTTTGCCGATTCTCACCGTCGTTGTAAATCCCGGTTACCTGTATTGACGTTTTGACATTCTGTTGACAGATTGTAGGGCATGAGGGGCATTTCATGGAGAATCTGTACTGCAACTCAGTCAACCTTGTGAAAGGAATCCCCATCTCTCATAACGCCTGCGGGCACAACCGACCAGACCGGGTAAAAAACTAAAAAAGGCCTGTCGGACATACCCACTGCATGGGTAACAACACATATCACATTGGAGCAGAATCAATGAGTATTTCCTTGAAGAAGTCAGGGATGCTGAAGCTCGGTCTTAGCCTGGTGGCCATGACCGTCGCGGCAAGCGTGCAGGCTAAAACCCTGGTTTATTGTTCTGAAGGTTCGCCCGAAGGTTTTAACCCACAGCTTTTCACCTCTGGTACCACTTACGATGCCAGCTCTGTGCCAATTTATAACCGTCTGGTTGAGTTCAAAACCGGCACCACGGAAGTGATTCCGGGTCTGGCGGAGAAGTGGGACATCAGCGAAGACGGCAAAACCTACACCTTCCACCTGCGTAAAGGCGTGAAGTGGCAGGACAACAAAGAGTTCAAACCGACGCGTGAATTCAACGCCGATGACGTGGTGTTCTCTTTCGAACGCCAGAAAAATGCCCAGAACCCGTACCATAAAATCTCTGGCGGCAGCTACGAATACTTCGAAGGCATGGGTCTGCCGGATCTGATTAGCGAAGTGAAAAAAGTCGACGATCACACCGTGCAGTTCGTGCTGACGCGCCCGGAATCGCCGTTCCTCGCTGACCTGGCAATGGACTTCGCCTCCATCCTCTCCAAAGAGTACGCGGACAACATGCTGAAAGCCGGCACGCCGGACAAAGTTGACCTCAACCCAATCGGTACCGGTCCGTTCCAGCTGCTGCAATACCAGAAAGACTCGCGCATTCTCTACAAAGCGTTTGAAGGCTTCTGGGGCACCAAGCCGAAGATCGATCGCCTGGTCTTCTCCATCACGCCGGATGCTTCCGTGCGCTACGCCAAGCTGCAGAAAAACGAATGTCAGGTGATGCCGTACCCGAACCCGGCTGACATCGCGCGCATGAAGCAGGACAAAAACATTAACCTGATGGAGCAGGCTGGCCTGAACGTCGGTTACATGTCCTTCAACACCGAGAAAAAACCGTTTGATGATGTGAAAGTGCGCCAGGCGCTGACCTACGCGGTAAACAAAGAAGCGATCATCAAAGCGGTCTATCAGGGCGCGGGCGTTGCGGCGAAAAACCTGATTCCGCCGACCATGTGGGGCTATAACGACGACGTTAAAGACTACACCTACGATCCGGAGAAGGCGAAGCAGCTGCTGAAAGAAGCCGGTCATGAGAAGGGCTTCACCGTTGAGCTGTGGGCAATGCCGGTACAGCGTCCGTACAACCCGAACGCGCGCCGTATGGCTGAGATGATTCAGTCTGACTGGGCGAAAGTGGGCGTACAGGCCAAAATCGTCACCTACGAGTGGGGCGAATACCTCAAGCGTGCGAAAGCGGGCGAGCATCAGGCTGTGATGATGGGCTGGACCGGCGACAACGGGGATCCGGATAACTTCTTCGCCACCCTGTTCAGCTGCGCAGCAGCGAAAGATGGCTCCAACTACTCGCGCTGGTGCTACAAGCCGTTTGAAGATCTGATTCAGCCGGCGCGCGCCACTGACGATCACAACAAGCGTATTGAGCTCTACAAACAAGCGCAGGTAGTGATGCATGACCAGGCTCCGGCGCTGATCGTCGCGCACTCCACCGTCTATGAGCCAGTGCGTAAAGAGGTGAAAGGCTATGTGGTTGATCCATTAGGCAAACACCACTTCGAAAACGTCTCTGTCGAATAATAAGTAAAATGCCTGATCTCCCCCTCTTCGCTGGGAGAGGGGGAGAGGTCTGTTCCCTCTTGTAATAAGAGTGGAAATACATTTGTGAGCAATACAGACGTGCCGTCGCCAGGCGTCGCGTCACTACTGAGAATCCGGGTTATGTTGCAGTTCATCCTCCGACGTCTGGGGTTAGTTATCCCGACGTTTATCGGTATCACCCTTCTCACCTTTGCCTTTGTTCATATGATCCCCGGCGATCCGGTGATGATCATGGCGGGTGAGCGTGGTATCTCCCCTGAGCGTCACGCTCAGTTGCTGGCCGAGCTCGGTCTCGACAAGCCGCTGTGGGAACAGTATGTCCACTATGTGTGGGGCGTATTGCACGGCGATTTAGGTCTCTCATTGAAGAGCCGTCTTCCGGTGTGGGACGAATTCGTGCCGCGCTTTAAAGCCACGCTGGAGCTGGGCGTCTGCGCGATGATCTTCGCCGTTGCCGTCGGCATTCCGGTGGGCGTACTTGCTGCGGTCAAACGCGGCTCCATCTTCGATCACACCGCCGTGAGCATCGCGCTGACCGGCTACTCCATGCCGATCTTCTGGTGGGGCATGATGCTGATTATGCTGGTCTCGGTGCAGCTAAACCTGACGCCGGTCTCCGGGCGCGTCAGCGATATGGTGTTCCTCGATGACACCAACCCGCTCACCGGCTTTATGCTGATCGACACCGCCATCTGGGGCGAAGAGGGCAACTTTATTGATGCCGTCGCGCACATGATCCTGCCGGCCGTCGTGCTCGGCACTATTCCGCTGGCGGTGATTGTGCGTATGACGCGCTCCTCGATGCTGGAAGTGCTGGGCGAAGACTATATCCGCACCGCGCGCGCCAAAGGGCTGACCCGTATGCGGGTGATTATCGTCCACGCGCTGCGCAACGCGATGCTGCCGGTGGTAACGGTTATCGGTCTGCAAGTCGGCACCATGCTGGCGGGCGCGATCCTGACCGAAACCATCTTCTCCTGGCCGGGCCTTGGCCGCTGGCTGATTGATGCACTGCAACGCCGCGATTATCCGGTGGTGCAGGGTGGGGTGCTGCTGGTCGCGACGATGATTATCCTCGTCAACCTGCTGGTCGACCTGCTGTACGGCGTGGTGAACCCGCGTATTCGGCATAAGAAGTAAGGGGCCATCATGTCACAAGTTACTGAAAATAAAGTTATCTCTGCGCCGGTGCCCATGACGCCGCTGCAGGAGTTCTGGCACTACTTCAAACGCAACAAAGGCGCGGTTGTCGGCCTGGCCTATGTCGTGGTGATGTTGATTATCGCCATCTTCGCCAACTTCATCGCGCCGCATAACCCGGCGGATCAGTTCCGCGATGCGCTACTGGCACCGCCGGTCTGGCAGGATGGCGGCACCTGGACGCATATCCTCGGCACCGATGATGTGGGCCGCGACACGCTGTCGCGTCTGATGTTCGGCGCGCGCCTCTCGCTGCTGGTTGGCTGCCTGGTGGTGGCGTTGTCGCTGGTCGCCGGGATTATCCTCGGCCTGGTGGCGGGCTACTTCGGCGGGCTTATCGACAACATCATTATGCGCGTCGTCGATATCATGCTGGCACTGCCGAGCCTGCTGCTGGCGCTGGTGCTGGTGGCGATCTTCGGCCCGTCGATCGTTAACGCCTCGCTGGCATTAACCTTTGTCGCCCTGCCGCACTACGTGCGCCTGACGCGCGCCGCCGTGCTGGTGGAGGTGAACCGCGATTATGTGACCGCTTCCCGCGTGGCGGGTGCAGGCGCGATGCGTCAAATGTTCGTCAATATTTTCCCGAACTGCCTTGCGCCGCTGATCGTTCAGGCGTCGCTCGGCTTCTCTAACGCCATTCTCGATATGGCCGCCCTTGGCTTCCTCGGCATGGGTGCGCAGCCGCCAACACCGGAGTGGGGCACCATGCTCTCCGACGTGTTGCAGTTCGCACAGAGTGCCTGGTGGGTCGTGACCTTCCCGGGTCTGGCGATCCTGCTGACGGTGCTGGCATTTAACCTGATGGGTGACGGACTGCGTGATGCGCTCGACCCCAAACTGAAGCAGTAAGAGGTTCGAGATGGCGTTATTAAATGTAGATAAATTATCGGTGCACTTCGGCGACGTTGGTGCCGAGTTCCGCGCCGTAGACCGCATTAGCTACAGCGTAAACCAGGGCGAAGTGATCGGCATTGTTGGCGAGTCCGGCTCCGGTAAATCGGTCAGCTCGCTGGCGATCATGGGGCTGATTGATTTCCCCGGCCGCGTAATGGCAGAGAAGCTGGAGTTTAACGGTCAGGATTTAAAACGGATTTCCGAGAAAGAGCGCCGCAGCCTGGTTGGCTCGGAAGTGGCGATGATTTTCCAGGATCCGATGACCAGCCTTAACCCCTGCTACACCGTCGGTTTCCAGATTATGGAAGCGATTAAAGTGCATCAGGGCGGCAATAAGAAAACCCGCCGCCAGCGGGCGATCGACCTGCTCAACCAGGTCGGCATTCCCGACCCGGCTTCGCGGCTCGACGTTTACCCGCACCAGCTTTCGGGCGGTATGAGCCAGCGCGTCATGATCGCGATGGCGATTGCCTGCCAGCCGAAGCTGCTGATTGCTGATGAACCGACCACTGCGTTGGACGTTACCATTCAGGCGCAGATCATCGAACTGCTGCTGGAGTTGCAGCAGCAAAAGAACATGGCGCTGATTCTGATTACGCACGATCTGGCGCTGGTGGCGGAAGCGGCGCACAAAATCATCGTGATGTATGCAGGCCAGGTGGTAGAGGCGGGCGAATCGCGGGATATCTTCCGCGCGCCGCGTCACCCGTACACCCAGGCGCTGCTGCGCGCGCTGCCGGAGTTTGCCCAGGACAAAGCGCGTCTGGCGTCGCTGCCGGGCGTAGTACCGGGGAAATATGACCGCCCAAGCGGCTGTCTGCTCAACCCGCGCTGCCCCTATGCGACGGACAAATGCCGCGTCGATGAGCCGGGTCTGAACACCGTCGACGGCGGCCGCCAGTCCAAATGTCACTACCCACTCGATGATGCCGGGAGGCCGAATTATGAGTACGCATGAGGCCACTTCGCAGCAGCCGCTGTTGCAGGCGATCGACCTGAAAAAACACTACCCGGTGAAGAAGGGCTTTTTCGCCCCGGAGCGCCTGGTCAAAGCGCTGGACGGCGTCTCGTTTTCGCTGGAGCGCGGCAAAACCCTGGCGGTGGTCGGCGAGTCCGGCTGCGGCAAATCAACGCTTGGCCGCCTGCTGACGATGATTGAAACGCCGACCGGCGGTGAGCTCTACTACCAGGGCCAGGATCTGCTCAAGCACGATCCGCAGGCGCAGAAGCTGCGTCGGCAGAAAATCCAGATCGTCTTTCAGAACCCCTATGGCTCGCTGAACCCGCGTAAAAAAGTGGGGCAGATCCTCGAAGAGCCGCTGTTGATTAACAGCTCGCTCAGCAGAGAGGCGCGCCGCGAGAAAGCGCTGGCGATGATGGCGAAAGTGGGGCTGAAAACCGAGCACTATGACCGTTACCCGCATATGTTCTCCGGCGGTCAGCGTCAGCGTATTGCTATCGCCCGTGGTCTGATGCTCGACCCGGACGTGGTGATTGCCGACGAACCGGTTTCAGCGCTCGATGTCTCCGTGCGCGCGCAGGTGCTGAACCTGATGATGGATCTGCAGCAGGATTTGGGGCTCTCCTACGTCTTTATCTCGCACGATCTGTCGGTGGTGGAGCACATTGCTGATGAGGTGATGGTGATGTACCTCGGCCGCTGCGTGGAGAAGGGCAGCAAAGAGCAGATCTTTGCCAACCCGCGCCATCCTTACACTCAGGCGCTGCTCTCCGCGACGCCGCGGCTTAATCCGGACGATCGCCGCGAGCGCATTAAGCTTACCGGCGAGCTGCCGAGTCCGCTCAACCCGCCACCGGGGTGTGCCTTTAATGCCCGTTGTAGCCGTCGCTTCGGCCCCTGCACGCAGTTGCAGCCGCAGTTGAAGGATTACAATGGTCAGCTGGTGGCCTGTTTTGCGGTGGATAAGGATGAGAATCGCGAGATCCCGCAGGTGTAGGTTTATTTGTAGGCCGGATAAGGCGAAGCCGCCATCCGGCAATGGGCCTGGTATGTGGCATTGGTGGAAGGGTTCCGTTCCGTAGGCCGGATAAGTGTTTTACGCGCCATCCGGCATGTTCGGCGGCGCTTATGCTACATGGGTGGAATGATTCCGTTCACCAGGCGCTGGGGAGTTTCATCAACCACTTATGCGGTGAACGGGACAAAGGGAGCGGCCGCGCTCCCCTTGTCAATCC
>NZ_JACVTW010000080.1:0-969 GCF_016624785.1 Kosakonia sp. S42
AATGGAAGTTGAGCTACTAAAAGAAGCTGTCGATATTGGCCGCCAAAAAAAGTGGATAGCGCATGTACCCTTGTTGCCAGAGGATGGCGAATAAGCTTCGTCAGCCGCTGCCTTCGGGTCTCACGTGCGCAGCTTCATACCCGGTTAAAACGCCCGGACGGCTGGCAGGATCGCCGACGAAAACGTCAGCCGGATGATACTGATGTTCTGTTGCGGATACATGCCGTCATCGGTGAGCTACCCACGTACGGCTATCGGCGGGTATGGGCTCTGCTGCGTCGTCAGTCAGAAGCCGAAGACCTTGCAGCCGTGAATGCCAAACGTGTTTACCGCATCATGCGCCAGCACGCATTGCTGCTCGAACGAAAGCCGTCCTTACCCCCTTCAAAACGGGCGCATACAGGGAAAGTGGCCGTTGGGGAAAGTAATCAGCGATGGTGTTCTGACGGGTTCGGGTTCCGCTGTGATAACGGTGAAAAACTGCGTGTGACGTTCGCACTGGACTGTTGTGATCGCGAAGCGCTTCACTGGGCGGCCAGCACCGGTGGGTTCGACAGTGAAACGGTACAGGACGTCATGCTGGGTGCGGTGGAGCGTCGGTTCGGCAGTGGTCTTCCGGGTTCGCCGGTGGAGTGGCTGACGGATAACGGTTCGTGCTACCGGGCGCATGACACACGGAAGTTCGCCCGAATGGTAGGACTTGAACCGGGAAACACGGCCGTGCGTAGCCCTGAAAGCAATGGAATGGCAGAGAGCCTCGTGAAAACGATGAAGCGCGACTATATCAGTATCATGCCGAAGCCTGACGGGTTGACGGCAGTGAAGAACCTTGCGGAAGCGTTCGAACACTATAACGAATGGCATCCGCACAGTGCGCTGGGATACCGCTCGCCGCGTGAATACCTGCGGCATCGGACCAGTAATGGGTTAAGTGATAAAAGGTGTCTGGAAATATAGGGGCCAATCCAA
>NZ_JACVTW010000081.1:0-962 GCF_016624785.1 Kosakonia sp. S42
CGTCTTCTCGACCAGAACGAGGATGCGCAGGCGCTTAAAGTGCTGTGCATGGCATTTGAGTGGTATCTCAGGGAGAAATTATCGGAAGCGGAGGATGTACCGCTTCCGTGGAATAAACCGGAGTAATCGTGACAGTTCTGGCCGGCGGCATTGCCGGTCAGATTGTTATTCTTCGTTGGTCAGGAAGTGATGGGCTTCGGTTGCTGTCTCGGCCTGATTAATTGCTGAAATGCTCTGATTAATCAGGTCTTCAAGACTAATTTGCGCGTCATTTCCTTTGCTCTGTACGTACATCTCACAAACCAGCGCGGTAAGAATCATAATACCCTCACGGCTACCGCTGGCTTTCATTATCAGGTCGCGCCGGTAGCCCTCAAGATCGAACTTAGGCCCGTCTGAATCATTGTTTTTATAAACCAGAAGCCCGAGGCGAATAAGTTCATTGCAGGTTGAAGACACGCTGACTTCTGCCGGGGACGCGCCGTTATTTAATTCTTTCTGAACAATATCACGCACTTCCCGCTCAATTTTATCTTTCAGGTAAACGCCTATTCTTCCCATATTAATTCCTGAGTTTCGGTAGTGTCGTAGGCGACACTACGGAGCAATGTCTGATGTTAAAAGCCGGTGGTCATGCAATGGCTGTGTGCTGGCAGAAAAAACCGATTCCGGCTGGAATCTGGTTTATACAGGTGTTCGTAAGCAGCACTAATGCAGCATTAGTGTGACACTGTGCGATATCTATCGCAATGGTTTTAAAGAATATCCACATTCCTGCGATAAACCTGCGACATACCGACACTAACAGGTAATACAATCCTCCGATATATGTATCCTGAACCTACGACATTATAGTGTCGGATTGTACGATACTTTTGGTTTTACTCTAAAAACTGCACAATTTAAAAGACACAACAACCTGATTCCAAAGGAAAAATCTGCAAGACGAAGTCTTGCGTGGG
>NZ_JACVTW010000082.1:0-824 GCF_016624785.1 Kosakonia sp. S42
TGACCGTCTTTCACCCGGAAAAAGCAACGCCGCAGACTCAGGCGAATACGCCGGATAAGGCAGAGGAGCTGCCATGAACCGTTATGCAATACACACACTGATGCTCGTTACACTGGCCCTGCTCGTCTCCCTGGTGCTGATGGTCAGCGCTACTAAAAGCGAGGCTGCAGAGCCAGATGGTTCAGTGATACTTCTTGCGGGAGATACCTCATGAACAGACTGAAAAACCTCTGGACGTTCCTTTTCGCGCTACGCCCCGTCATCATTCCCGCCGTGGTGTTCGGGGTGGAAATGATGTTGTGGGTAAACCTGATGAGCAGTGAAGCTCGCGCCAGGTCGGAGGGGTTACTGACCGGGCTTGCCGTCATCATTCTTTTCGGACTGGTGTTCACTGCCGCCGCCTTTTTTAACCCTGAAGAGGATGACACGTTACTGGCTGCGGCAGGCTCCGCTGTGCCTTTACTGTTGAGTGCCGTGGTGGCCGGGCTGGTGTATGCCGCCATGTCAGGGCTTCCCTGGAACGAAGCAGAATGGGTCAGGGCCACGCTTATGGCGAGCTTCATCGGACAAACGATGATGACAGTGTGGCGGCTGAGTATGTCTTCTCCCTCAGATGACGGGCCAGGCTCCGGTGGCTCCGGAGCAGATGCGCCGACAGTAACCTCCTTCTGCAGTACGCACAGCAGTGACAGTTGCGGTCACAGCGGCGGTGACGGCTCCTGTCACTGATAACCGGAAGTAATAAAAGAGGAATTCTCATCATGAGCTTCATCAAAAAAGCCGGCTTCGCCATGCAGTGGCTCTGGCTGCCGGTACTGAGTTAC
>NZ_JACVTW010000083.1:0-783 GCF_016624785.1 Kosakonia sp. S42
GGAAAACCTGCGGCTGAAGAAACTGGTGGCCGATCTGAGCCTCGACAAGGCCATGCTGCAGGATGTGCTGGCAAAAAAGACCTGACGCTGGCACGGCTGCGTGAATGGGTCCGGGAGCTGCAGGCACGTTACGGGGCCAGCGAACGGCAGGTCTGTTTTGCGCTGCAGGTCAGCCGCAGTTCGTTCCGTTACCGCTCTGTGGCGGCCGATGACAGTGCGCTGCGCCTGCGTATCCGCGAGATCACGGAAACCCGCGTGCATTACGGTTACCGGCGGGTTCACATCCTGCTCAGGCGGGAGGGCTGGCGGGATAACCATAAACGCATTTACCGTCTCTACAGCGAGCAGGGCCTGTCCCTGCGTCTCAAACGTCCCCACCGCAATAAATCGGCACAGCGGCGACAGCCACAGCCTCAGGGGCGGTATCCGAACCATGTCTGGGGCATGGACTTTGTCTCCGATGCGCTGTTTGACGGAAGGCGGTTACGCCTGCTGACGATAATTGATTTGTTCACACGTGAATGCCTGCGGATCTGTGTGGGCCAGAATCTGCGCTCAACGGAAGTGGCGGAGATGCTGAACAGTATTGCACTCAGACGCCCCTTACCACAGTTGCTGAAAACCGATAACGGGTCTGAATTTGCAGGAAAGATGCTGGACAAGTGGGTGTATGAACGGGGGATCCGTATAGACTTTTCCCGGCCGGGAACACCGACAGACAATGCCACGGTGGAGTCGTTCAACGGCCGACTGCGCCAGGAGTGCCTGAACGAGAACTGGTTC
>NZ_JACVTW010000084.1:0-772 GCF_016624785.1 Kosakonia sp. S42
CGGAGCAGGGCCGACGACCCGGCCGGTACGGACGGGGAGCCGAAGGTGGCCAGCCCCTGCCCCTGGTTTTGTTTTTGAGGTTGAAAACATCCGGCAATAATGAGCAGCCCCGTAAAAACATTCACAATGTCAGCAGAACACAGGAGCAGATGAGAGGGATCTCTATGCAGATGAGGAGGCGGAGGGGATAGTGCGGGAGCGCCGCAGGCGTTCCCGCCCTGCCCGGTTCCCCGGAGGGGAACGCCTTTCCCGCCGTTGACGTTCCCGACAGCGTATACCCCGGCCTCGCGGGGCACACACTACCTGCCTGTTCAGACCTCTGTAGAGCCTATCCAGCTGCCGCCCAGACAGGCGGCATGACAGTGAAGGGCGAATCAGTAGTTTTCTTCGTTGATTTCTTCCAGCTTCGCTTCAAATGCCCGCTCACTTCTCTCATACGCATCGTCAGAAATATTAAAACCTGACGCAGCTGCGGCATCGTAGAAAGCCGGGCGGTGTGACAGCGGCAGTGAATTCGCGTATGAGCACGCCCTGTCCAGAAAGTAAAACTCATAAATTTCATGATGCTGTCCACACCCCTTGCTGGCAGCCTTTGAAAAAGCGTCAAGGAGTGACTTCACAGAGATGACGTCATGCTCACCTGAAGAATTGAGGTTTCTGACGAAGCCATCGCTGCGCAGGGCACCTGCCCACCACTCAGCGGATGCATAAACAGCACGATTTTCGCCCCCCATCTTTCTGGTAGATTCCTGAGCGGCGGTTTTGATGTTGA
>NZ_JACVTW010000085.1:0-740 GCF_016624785.1 Kosakonia sp. S42
CCAACGTTCTCACCAGCACGGCCTTCGTCCAGCAGTTTGCGGAACATTTCAACGCCGGTACAGGTAGATTTCGCGGTGTCTTTGATACCAACGATTTCAACTTCTTCACCAACTTTGATGATACCGCGCTCTACACGACCGGTAACAACGGTACCACGACCGGAGATGGAGAATACGTCTTCGATCGGCAGCAGGAACGGCTTGTCAATCGCGCGCTCTGGTTCCGGGATGTAGGAATCCAGGTAGCCAGCCAGTTCGATGATTTTCTCTTCCCACTCAGCTTCGCCTTCCAGCGCTTTCAGCGCGGAACCGCGAACGATCGGGGTGTCGTCGCCCGGGAAGTCGTACTGAGACAGCAGCTCACGCACTTCCATCTCAACCAGTTCCAGCAGCTCTTCGTCATCAACCATGTCACATTTGTTCAGGAACACGATGATGAACGGAACGCCTACCTGACGACCCAGCAGGATGTGCTCACGGGTCTGCGGCATCGGGCCGTCAGTCGCAGCAACAACCAGGATCGCGCCGTCCATCTGCGCAGCACCGGTGATCATGTTTTTAACATAGTCGGCGTGGCCCGGGCAGTCTACGTGCGCGTAGTGGCGAGTCGGGGTGTCATATTCAACGTGAGAGGTGTTGATGGTGATACCACGAGCTTTTTCTTCCGGCGCGTTATCGATCTGGTCGAATGCGCGAGCAGCACCGCCGTAGGTCTTAGCCAGTACGGTAGTGATTGCAGC
>NZ_JACVTW010000086.1:0-659 GCF_016624785.1 Kosakonia sp. S42
GCCCTGGACGCCCTTCTAAGTGTCAAGTCATTATTTGAGTGCTGTTGATCTGCCGATTTTGATTTCGAAGCAGTGTGAAGACCTCGCGTGCGATGTAACGCCTCAGGCATCGCAGTGCTTCCATTTTTGAGTGTCCCTCCGAGACTCTTTTCGCTACATACTCCTGTGTTTTCGTGTCCGTGCGTAATCTGCCTATAGCGATGATATGCAGCGCGCTATTCGCTGCACGATCGCCACCACGGTTAAGTCTGTGGCGATTTGTTTTGCCTGATGAGACGGGAACGGGGCTCACTCCGCATAAGGCCGCGAAGCCAGACTCTGACTGAAGCCGTTGAGGGTTATCACCGGCTGTGATCAGCAACTGTGACGCCGATTCATAGCCGATTGCGTTACGCTTAATCAGCTCAGGCGCCAGCTCATCAACGATTGATGCGATCATGATATCGAGGTCTGCTATTTCATCGTGCAGTTCAAGATATCGTCGAGCCAGCGATTTGAGGGCAATACAATAAGCATCCTGAACATTGCGATACGCCGTAACATCCGGTCGCCATGCGGCCAGGGTGCGGATCAGCTGCATCCGGGTCAGATTGCGTATTTGATCACGCAGTTCGTCCGGTGCAGAAACGATATTCATCTGGATCATTTGCAACGCAATA
>NZ_JACVTW010000087.1:0-642 GCF_016624785.1 Kosakonia sp. S42
TTAAACCATAGAAAATGCCTTATTCATATTAAAATCAACCGGGTCAGTCAGTACGCGCCAGATAATTCGGGTCAGTTTATTTGCCAGTGCGACCGTTGTTTTCAGAAATCCACGGCGGGCTTCAAGTTTTTGCAACCATCGCCCCGTGATTGTCATCACGCTTTTTTGCACATCGCATTACTGACCGGGCACCATGGATAATGAGCGTTCTCAGGCTCCGGTTGCCATTTTTCGTTACAGAAGACAGCCTTTTTTTCCGCCCGAACTGTGCTGACGAGGAACCAGGCCACACCACGCCGATAATTCTCGCCCACTCGAGAACTGAGTGGCATCAACTTCGCTGATAAACGCCGCAGCAATCAGGGGGCCTACGCCCGGGATTGTTAATAAATGACGGTACACGGTCTGTTGTGATGACAACGCTGCAATTTCACTGTCCAGACTGGCTATCAGTTCATTCAGCGCCTGCATATTTGCCCGCAATGAAGAGAGCAAATGGCGAAGAGTGAAGGTCAGGTTGTTTGAGGCATCTTCAATCAGCTCCGGCAGTTGTTGCTGGAGGTACTGGATCCCGGCGGGTATGGTAACACCATATTCAGCGAGCAGAGAACGGCGCTGGTTGGCCAGCGCCGTTCTCTGCTC
>NZ_JACVTW010000088.1:0-624 GCF_016624785.1 Kosakonia sp. S42
TTCTTCCGGCGTCAGGTTATTCAGGGATTCATGAGGTCGCCCGCTGTTATATCCCATCAGCCAGCGTTCTGTGATTTCCCGTACTTCGTTCAGGGTTCTGAACAGGTAAAAATCCAGTATTTCTGTCCGGTACGTCCGGTTAAACCGTCCGATAAAGGCATTCTGCGTCGGTTTACCCGGTTTGATAAAGCCCAGCATTACGTCATGCTCTTCAGCCCGCTGCGTCAGGGTCAGTGAGATTAATTCCGGCCCGTTATCCATCCGCATCTTCCGCGGATAACCACGGTTTGCCACGATCCTGTCCAGTACCCTGACCACCCGCTGTGCCGGGATATTCAGGTCGATTTCTATCGCCAGTGCTTCCCGGTTAAAATCATCCACCACACTGAAGGTTATGAAGCGCCTGCCGCACACCAGCGCATCGTGCATAAAATCGATGGACCAGCTCTGGTTTAACGCCCCCGGAGTGGCCAGTGGTGCCGGGCTGCGCACTGGCAGACGTTGCTCTCCCCTGCGACGAAAGTTCAGTTTCAGCAGACAGTAAATCCGGTGCACGCGCTTGTGATTCCGGGCATTACCCTGTCTGCGCAGCACCTGGAACAGTTTCTTAAAACCGTACCGGGG
>NZ_JACVTW010000089.1:0-565 GCF_016624785.1 Kosakonia sp. S42
ATAGGCTAAGGCAAGCTGCATAGGGTTGTCCAAGATCTGGGGCGCAGATCAGTACAGGTGGACGTCTAAGTTACCAGCACTGGCCTGATGGCTACATACGGCGCTAGGTTTACGCTTACCCCATCACGAAGGCCTTGACGAATTTTCCCTGGAGTAACCTGACCTTATGCCCCAGCTTTTCCAGCTCTCGCGCCCAGTGCTGGGAGCCGCCGCAGGCCTCCATGCCGATGAGGCACGGTTCACGATTGCTGAAGTATTCCAGCAGGACATTGCGCTTTATCTGCTTGTCGATAACTTCACCGGAATGCTCATCAATGAAGTGAACCTGCATCAGATGTTTTGCGATATCGACGCCAACAGGAGTATATTTCATCTTGTGGATCCTCCAGTTGTCAGGGAGCTTTATGCATCCCTTATTGGGCACCATGATGCCGGAAGTCTGCGAGGGTCCACACCTCACCTGTAGACCCTTTCGCCGATCTCAAATGGGTGGGATGCGTTCATCTCATTCCCAGTGGTTCAGCAGATAAGTGAACGCCTTTGCCGTGTCTGAGTGGCGCGACAG